>NZ_CALPDH010000003.1:0-285480 GCF_943193215.1 Acetatifactor aquisgranensis
AAGCGACCAAGGGGGCGGCCAAGGAAAAACACCTGATCTGCTGCACCTCTATAGTACGGCAGATTGGGAAACTTATAGTTAAGAGTGATAATATTTAGAATAGCACTGTATACATTTTGGATAAATTTGTGATGAAGTTCCGTGATTTCGCTTTTTGAAGAAATTCTTATTTTTATGGAGGACCCCGATTGCACAATCCATTACTTACAATAGGTATACTGGGAAGCTGCTCTGTATCAAATATAGAGTACAATCTTAATACCTATATAGGGCAAAGCTTTCAGGATTTTGAGCTTATATTCTGCTTTGACAAAAAACAATGCATACCAATTTCAAGCATCATTGATTCGCTGAATGCCCATAATTTCCAAATCGAAGGACGAGTCAAAATCCTTGAAGACAAAGATAATAGCGGATTAATCGCTAATGCATTAAAAATCATAGAGGAGGCAGACGGAGAATATATTTTTTTCATTTCGCTGAAAGATGCATTTTATGATATAGCCGTGACAGAGAGAATCGGTGCTGCGCTCGTCAATCATCCAGCTGAACTCTTGGCTTTCAGAACCCTGATAAACAGCTCCGGAGAATGGATGATTTATCCTACGGATAAAAAGAAAATGGATTGTATCAGCATATGTTATCCTAAAAATATTTTATTGCATTGGATACCCAAGCAATTGCTGAGGGAAGACAATTTCTATCTGTTTCAGCAAATGCTCCTTTCTGACATGGCTATAGCAGGATATACTATAAACTATATAGATGAAAATACAGTTACACATGTAACCGAACAGAAATATGAAGATTTAGAGGATTATTATAACGATGAGGTGAACCAGCGCCAACAGTTTTCCTGCTTTTTAATGTCTGCATTTACACCTGACATAAATGACCTTTCTAAAAGCCATATAAAAAAGATTCTTGATATAATAAAAAGTTTTGAGCTGACAAGTAAAACTTTAGTGGATGAAATCTATCAGGTAAGTCGTCTCGCAAATGAATCGTTATGGAAACTGCCAGACAGCATCCGGCAATATCTGGCAGTTCTTCAGCATCTGTATATTGGTATGGAGTCAAACCAAACAAACAGAATAAAATTAGTTCTGTTAAAGCAGAAGCTGGTTTGCATGCTTGCGCGAAAAAAACAGAAGCTGCTATTCCTGACACATGAATATTCAGTATGGCCATCATTGAAATCTGTATATGATGAAGCCAGGAAAAGCAATCTGTACGAGGTACAGCTGGTTTATGTCCCTTTTTTTCACGAATATAGCCAGCAGGATCATGAACGCGAAATAATGGCATACCGACAGGATGGATATCCAATCATTCCCTGTCAGGAATACGATATTTCCTCTGAATACCCGGATGTCGTATTTTATGTGAAGCCTTATGATTCTATTCCAGAAAAATTCCAGGTAAAAGAACTCAGAAAGATTATCAATACTATTGTCTATATTCCCTATGGAATGGAAATCGGAAATGCAAAGGAATGTCTCCGCTATCAATGTTATGGGAATATGCATTATTACGCAAACTATGTCTTGGCATATTCGCCCATTTACCTGGAAAAAATGCGGCATTACACCTATACGAGAGGACATAACTATTTGGATATCGGGCATCCAAGAATTGATCTGAAGCAGGATAAATCATTAGCAAAAAACCCCTATGTTACCTCCATCTGGAAAAAGGCGAGTGGCAGAAAAGTCGTCCTCTGGAATACCCATTTTACAATAACCAAAGGTGATAATTGGGGGAGTTTTCTAGAGTATGGCGAGGCAATATTAGATTATTTTACAAAACATTCCGAACTATTTTTGCTGTGGCGTCCACACCCATTGTTTTATCAAGCACTGGCAGAAAGCAGATTAGAATCTTTGGAAAAAACCAAGAAATGGCTGTACGACCTGTCCAATCAGGAAAATATTCTATTGGATGACAGCGTTTCCTACCTTGAGGCATTCCAGGCATCTGATGCTATGATTAGCGACTGGAGTTCCTTTGTACCTGAATATGCGATATACCAAAAGCCGCTTCTTGTTACACCAAAGAATAAAGACAGTTCGTCTATATTCAGTGAAGCTGAAAATGTCTTTTGTCTTTCGTGCTGTATAGACGATATTTATGATTTTTTGGATGCAGTGCAAGAGGGAGAAAGTGATAGGGATTATATACCAGATTACAGCAAAATACTCTTTATGCCACCGCGCAAAACAGTCGCTAAGCAATTGCTGAATATGCTCAGGCACATTTAGAAAGGATAGGCATTTTATGAGAATCAAAAACAGGAAAGTGACAATTGATTATGAGGCAACAAAGGCTTTCTTTAAAAGGCGCGCCGAAAAGTTTACAGAAGAAAATCCATATTCTGTCACAATGTATCAAGATAAAAATAAAGAGCTGGTAGCTGCAAGAAACGCAAAAGAAATAGAGAAGTTGTATCCGTATTTAAATATCAACCGCCAAAGCAAAGTATTGGATATTGCCTGCGGTATAGGCCGATGGGCGGAC
Organism: Acetatifactor aquisgranensis; assembly: GCF_943193215.1. Lineage (NCBI taxonomy): Bacteria > Bacillati > Bacillota > Clostridia > Lachnospirales > Lachnospiraceae > Acetatifactor > Acetatifactor aquisgranensis. The sequence continues at coordinate 2,518 of NZ_CALPDH010000003.1, forward strand.
GCATTGCCGGAAGATATAGCAGAATATTGCGGAATCGACTTTAGCCCGGAATTGATTGAGATTGCGACCCAGAGAAATACAAAAGAAAATTTCCACTACTATATAGGGGGGGGCAGAACAGGTAACAGAGGTACTCAATCTTCATCATAAAGGTAAATACAACACTATTCTACTGGTTGGTATACTTGTCTACCTGAATGATAAAAAAGCAATGTCCTCATTGCAGCAAGTAGCTGAAGCAGGCGATACAAATGCCATACTGTGTATACGAGAGCCAATCGCCATCCAGGATAGATTGACATTAAAAGATTTCTACTCCAGTGAATTAGACGATAATTACAATGCCGTATACAGAACAAGGGATGAACTTATGGAGCTTTTCAAAGATACATTATTTTATGGAGGCTTTACAATCAAAGCAGAAAATTATCTCTTTGAGGAAAGTGCCCTGAATAACAGAAAGGAAACCGCTCAGTATTATTTTATTCTGGAGAGGAAATAGATGAGCAGATATATTTTTTTGTTTGATTTGGACTCCACGGTCACAAAAGAGGAAATCCTTCCTACAATAGCTGAATCATTGGGATTGTTTGAACAGATGCGTTCCCTGACGGAAAGTGCGATGCAAGGGGAAGTGCCCTTTAAAAAGAGCTTTCTGCAAAGAGTGGATATCCTTAAAAGCATCCCAGTAAGCGAGGTACGCCAATTGGTAGGAAACGTCAAATTGAATGAGCTTCTGTCAGAGTTCATCATTAGGAACCGCGAGAGATGCTATATTGTAACAGGTAACCTGGATGTCTGGATTGCGGATTTGATTGATAGGCTGGATATGGGACAAAATACATTTTGTTCTAAAGCCCTGGTAAAGGATGATTACATACTCGATGTATCAAGTGTCCTGAACAAAAGCGCAGTGGTCAGTCAAATGGTGCTGCCTTTCGTGGCTGTCGGTGATGGAAATAATGATGCAGAGATGATAGAATCGGCAGAAATAGGAATAGGCTATGGTGGAGTAAGGGAAGTTGCACCAGCAGTATTGAATTGTGCCAGTCATGCGATTTATGAAGAGGGAAAACTGGTAGAATTCTTAGAGAGATTGTTATAGGGGGGCATATGTCAATATCCAGAACAGTAATCATCAGTTGCGCCGGCATGGGAAACAGACTGGGCCTGGGCGCCACCAAGGCTTTGGTGGAAATAGAGGGAAAACCTTTGATAGTACGCCATTTAGAAATGCTCAAGGATGAAAAAGATATCCGAATCGTTGTGGGATACCAATCACAGAAAGTAATCCACCTGGTACGGCAATATAGAAATGATGTCACGTTCGTGTTTAACCATGATTACCGAACTACAGGGACAGGTGCCAGCGTTGCCCTTGCATCCAGATATGCCAATGAGTTTATTCTATCTTTAGATGGAGATATCTTGGTTCATCCAGATGACATGAATACAGTGCTGGCGCATCCGAATGAATTCATAGGCGGTTCCATTGTGGAAACAGACGATCCATGGATGCTTCAGACCTATGAAGAGAAAGGGAAAGAATTTGTATGTGCGTTTTCGAAAAATGATGGAAAGTGGGAATGGAACGGAATCACTCAAATGAAAAGTGTTAAAGTGCAACATGGCAATGGCCATGTCTTCCAGTTGATTGAGCCTTATCTCCCGATTCCTTTTTTGAAGTTACGAACAAAAGAAATCGATACCATTAATGATTATGAGCGTGCAACCGCATGGGTAAGAAGTGGTTTCCGGCAGTGAAATGCCGCATTACTATGTGGACGGTGGCAGCATGAAACTTACATCCACATCGGAAACGAGAACATCCCAGCCAATGTGGCGGTCTGCGAAAGCTTGTTTGCATGGGAGCGGAAAACATTACGGCTCCTTGCTGTCCCATTAGGAGGACTGTTTATTTTTAGCGCAAACTATCTCCTGGTAAAAATCTTTGGTCATTTTTGATAAGGGCCTTTTTTGCAAATCATTCCCATCCAAATAATTACCCAGATAAAACCGCTCTACTTCTTCTGGCGTGATGCCCATAGAGGCGCCTATATCACAGATTAGTTTCTGGGCATCCGAATTGGTATAAACCCTTGCTTTCTTAATGATTTCACTGGCATAATCCTTGTGCTGCTGATATGCTTCTTTAATTTTCAGCTTGGTAAGGTTCTGCTGTTCAGCCGAATCATCGGTTTCTATCTCGATTTCTATCATTTCTTCCAGTGCGGCCAGGCTGTTGTTTTCGCCATATTTATTCTGAGAGCCATTGTAAGTCCATGTAATCCGCAAATCCTTAAAAGCTCCATCCTTATACGGTGAAGCCAGCGCCTCTGTATCATCCAGTTTTATCTTATTGCAGGCCGGGCAGCACGGAACCAGGTTGTAAAAGCACAATGCCAATATCGGATATTCCGATTTTGGGAAAAAATGATCCAGCTGCGCCGTTGCCCTTTTCCCCCGGTTATAGGTATATGAAATATTGCAATAGGGACAGACTTTTAGCCCTGTTTTCTCCGTAATCCAGCAATTGATTCCTTTTCGGGACCAGTCATCATAAAACTCACTGAATTCCGTGAAATCCTTATATATACAATCATAAGCTACAGGTGTTGACACTATTCCCGCAATTCTTTTATGTGTAGGATATAATAAATTTCTCCGTTTCCGCAAATCATGATAACTCTTAATTGGCATGATTCTGCACCCGGTATTTTCTATACATATGTTCATTTTCTCCAAATCTAAGCCTATTAGTTCATACAAGTATTTCCTGATTTCCGCTATTTCATCATAGGGCATAACCAACCATTCGCACAGGCACCATTTGTCAGGATATTGGGAACTGAATCGCTTTGCTTTGTTCAGGATTGCTCCAGCCGCAGGCCGCCCTTGTTGTACCATTTTATTTAAAAGTTTTTCCAATTTACAGGAATAATCTATTGCTTTATGCTCGGGAATGCAACTCAGAGCTTTGTCGATATATTCTTCCTCCGCAGTGCTGTCCAATCGGTATTTAATAGGTATCATCGCTCTTCCTCCATCAAGTATTGCCTCAGGAATTCCCGGACAGATTCCTTTCCTTCGCTCTTCTTCAATTCGTTTAACTGACTCCGTATCTCCATTTTTCGATTCGTTTCATCCTCTTCCAGGAAGTGGTGAAACTGTTCATTTGCCTTGTAACGCCAGATATCCTCCCCGATATTATCAATCAACATCTGCAGGAGATTCCTCTCCTTTCCGCTGCTCTTCTCCATACTGTTTTTCAGTATATTCTCCTCTGCTTCCGGATATTGCTTTTGCAGAAAGCGTTTGAACAGTATCTCGGCTCTGTCCTCGCCCAGCGTTCCCTTTTGCTTTTCTTCTTCCAGCTCAGATATCGCTTCCATCAGATGGATGACCCCATTCCTCGCCACCTCACCAATGCTCCCTTTTTCCATAAAAAACGAATCATAATACAGGTTTGCTATATTGGCGGCGAAAGTCTGAGCATGCTCCGGCTCGGCGATAGTTTCTTTCCGCATGAAAATCACATTTTCCCGGGGAATATCAGACAGCAATACCGGGGAATGCGTCGTCAGAATAATCTGGAATTCTTTTTGCGGGTAGCTGGCTCGCAAAAAACTGGTCAGTGAATTGATTATTTTCTGCTGCCATTGAGGATGAAAAGAACTATCCAGTTCATCAAAAATAAGGATAACTTTTTCTTTTTCCCATTTGCGCATAGCTTCATGCAGTCTTGCAAAAAGACTGAACATGCTGCTCTCACCAGAGCTCATTCCCCAGGAGCTTTTCAGAAAATCCAGTTCATAAGATATCCTCATATAACTGTCATAGAAATCCATGAATGCATCTCTATTCCAGTTCCCATTCCAGCCACTTAGGTTCATATATTCTTCAGGAAATCTGTCCAGAATATCATCTATATCCCTGATGTCCTTCATATGTGCGATTGGATTAATGATTGAAAATGGCGGCTGGTCACTTAAAGCCTGCATCATATAATCCGGAATTCTAAAATGTACGAGGAAATCACCATTCTTGGAAGCCTTTAGCATCTGTTCTGTTTTATGATAAAAGTATAAATAATCCTCAAAGGTCTCTTCTGCAGACTCTTTTGAAAAGATTTTTTCAAGCACATCCCAGATATTGCTCTCATCAATTTCTATGGGAACCACTTTCTTTATGGCGTCATCAACCCGATCATAATCATGGAGTTCCTCATGGTCCTGTTTGCGCATTGCCAGCAAATTATAAATATAATCTGTGAAAATGTCCCATTGTAATATCTGAATCGCTTCCAGAGGTTTTATATTTAGAATCGTTTTCTTCTGGTAGGCTTCTTCCATTTCCTTTAACAGACCTATTACATACGCTTTGGTGTTTATTTCACCATGATGTCCCATGCCCATATATTCATACGCCTGTAAAGAGGCATCGAGAACTCTGTCAAAAATATCAATGTCCAGGAACTCTATTTTCACGGAAAGGCTTGTAGGGGCGGGAAAAGGCAGTAGCCGCACCGATTGCAAGTTTCCATAAAAGTCCATCTGTTTCTTGGTATCGCTGTGGAAATAATCCAATACACTGCTGCTTTCTCTGAGCAGATGAGATGTAGAAATATTCAGCTGAACAGAGAATCTTTCTTGTAAGGAATATCCCAGCTCCTCTATATAGTCAGGCTTACCCTCACCATCATCAAATTCCTCAAGATAGTATTTTGCATCCAAAAAATCTGAATAATAGATTAGATTAAAATCATCAGGAAACCATTCATTAATCGTAACATCTGTCTCGATATTCCGTTTTTCATCTTTTGTAAAAGGAAAGAGGTTCAGGCTTCCGCTATCCTCCCACACAAGAAACCCTGTTATTCCCGCTTTTCTCCTATCCTTATCAAACAGAATTGTTCTGATTGCATCCAATAATGTGCTCTTACCCGCTCCATTGTCTCCTACAATAGCCGTAACCGATATCCTGTTCCCATAAAGCATGCAATCGATATGCCCTTTTTCTGATATTGACAGCGTATTCTTTTCTCTGTCATATTTCACATCATAACCTGCATTTAAAAGATATCCCTGCTCTTTTATATATCCGTAGTTCTCTATCCATAAGTAAATCAGTTTCATTCCGACCTTATCCTTCCAGGGGCAAACGGAAGATTGACCAGCCAGTCCTCACGGTATCTCAGCAGCCCCAGTAGGACACCATGGCAGAAATTCTCCTTCTGGCCATTGCGTGCCCCCGTGTCCCGGATGCTGATAGTTCTGCGAAGGTATGTCCCGAATCTCTCTTCCACACAGCATACTGCGCGCCGTGTTGTAAATTCTCCAGAAGCTCTGTTATCAATCCTGTCTTATCCACATAGTAGAAGCCTTCCGTCCGAAGTTTCTCGAAATTCTCGATTCCGATAGGAAGTTTCAGCTTTTTCTCCATCACTTTGCCATTTCCTTTCCGGGTGTATGCCGACAGATATACAATATCATAATTATTGTCCGACCTCAATGCGATTCAATCTCAAGAAACCGGAACTTTGCGATGTACGATGCAATCTCCCCCACCGCATACAACGGAAGATTGACCAGCCAGTCCTCTTTCCTATAATCCGCCATGGAAGTCCGCACAGAAATCTCAGGCTCAAATTTCTCCCGGTAAGTCCTAAGGCTCTTCGCTTTCAGATTGACCTCCGCCTTGACTTCCACCGGCACAATCTGCTCACCGGTATCGACAATAAAATCCACTTCGCAGGAGCCCCGGTCATTGGTGTAATAATAAACGCCCAGGTCATCTATAGTCTTGAGCTGCTGGCACACATACTGCTCGGTCAATGCCCCCTTGAATTCGGTAAATAAGTCGTTTCCATCCAGCAGCGTAATCTGGCGCAGCCCGGTCATACAGCCGAGAAGCCCCACATCGACGATGAACAGTTTAAAAGCTTTCAGGTCCTCATATGCTTTCAGCGGAATCCCCGCCGCATTCACGCGGCTGACCTTGTGGACGAGCCCGCAGTCGCAAAGCCACATAATTGCTGTTTCATATTCCTTTGCCCGTCCGCCCTCGCGCACAAGGCCGTAGATGAACTTTTTGTTCTCTTTTGCGAGCTGTGAGGGAATGCTGTTCCATATCATGCGGATTTTGGGCACGATTTCGATAGGGGCATGCTTGGAAAAATCCTGTTCATAAGCCGCCAATATGCGCTTTTGGATATCCCTCACTTCATTGAAATCTTTTTCCTCCACAAAGCTCTGCACCGCCTCCGGCATGCCGCCGACAAAGTAGTATTGCTTGAGCGCATCGATATAGGTCTGTTTGAAAGAGATAATCATCGGATAGTCCTGCATCCGGAGAAGCTCCGCAAAGCGCTCTCCGCCAACCGCCATCAGGAACTCCTGAAAAGACAACGGATAAAGGCTCAGGAAATCCACCTTGCCCACAGGGAACGACGTCCCTCCGTGCAAGGCTATCCCCAGCAATGACCCGGCGCAGACGATGTGATACTGCGGCGCGTCCTCATAGAAATATTTGAGGGAAGAAAGCGCCCTCGGCACTTCCTGCACCTCGTCAAATATAAGCAGCGTATTATCGGGATTGATTTTTCTCCCGGCATACAGCTCAAGCCCCATAATCAGGCGATTGGTGTTCAAATCGGAAGCGAAGAGTTCCGCCATTCTGGAATTGGAGTCGAAGTTGATATATATGGTATCTGTGTAAGCTTTTCTGCCGAATTCTTTCATCAGCCAGGTCTTTCCGACCTGTCTTGCGCCCTCGATAATCAGCGGCTTGCGGCGTTTGCTTTCTTTCCAGCTGTTGAGTTTTTCTATGGCAATCCGGTACATTGGCACACCTCCATAAAATAGTACAGACATAGCATAGCATATGGGAACGAAATTTACAACGAAAATTTGTTATCTGGCAACATTTTTACGCGGTATATTCGCCATTGTTCCCCGCAATCCTGTATCCTTTTCCGGGTGAACCCGGAGGCGTTTTGTAAAGGGCTTTTTCAAGCTATCCCCATGCAGTTTCGTAAAGCCCTCACGGCCCCAAAACCAGACACCCCTTTCCGGCAGTAAACATGCCACATACACCAGTTTCTCCCTCTTCGTCATCATATAAGAAGATACCATCCCCAAAATTATACCATGTATCGCTGAATTCAATGCGTTTTATATCATCATGGTCGTGGTTATACTGGTCCACCTTTTCGATGACTTCCGTATACGGCAGATCCGTCAGCACCGCGGCACACATACATATCCTGAGGGATTCCATTTTTTTCTCAAGTTCCTGCAGATACGGTTCCGGCTCCATATCCGATGGAGGCAGATAACAGGCAAGCCTGACACTATGTGGATATACCTCATTGTCCTTGGATAGTTCCACCCGGACATCGACATCCGCATATCGCAGCAGGCAATAGTCCTGCTCCTTAACAGACACTTCCGGCACGCCCAAATCCAGCCCCTGCTTTTCCGTTTCTTCCGCAATGCGCCCAATCAGCTCCTGAACGGATGCATTGGAAGTAGCGCTGTCAAAAGCGAAGCCCTTTTTGCCCCTCATGACAACCTTAATCGCGCTGTCCGAATCTGGGTTTTCCCATACGATACCTTTGGAATCTACCACTCTCCATATAGACAATTCATATATTGACGAATCGCTTTCCAGTAGTACGGATGAAGTCGACCAATCCAAAATATCATTTTTATTGTAGTCAGACGATGCGGAAACCCAATCATCAAGGCTAAAGTGACTTGAAAAATAGATGGTGTCATTTCCATCAATGGACTTTCCCGTAATTTTATACATGACATCAATGATGCTGTTTGTTTCCGAAGTATTTGTCCAGTCTACCTGAAGTTTTAAGGATCGATAAGAAGGCGAATTCTCTATGTCCTCATAGAAACAAGCCGAATGCAATCTGGCCGGAAACTCTCCTTCTCCCTTATGGCCGTCCACCTCTACCAGAATCGGCTGTTCCCGCTCACCGGCTTCCCATCTTGAACCGTCTGTAAAGCAGACTTCCGAGACAGCTATCGACAATGCTTTTGCATCCTGTTGAGGCATCTCATATGTGTACATGAAAAAAAGATGGTCATTATTCCACAACCCCGGCCTGATACCGTCAGGCTCAAAAATCTGGCACTCAAAAGGCTGATTATCCAAATTGCTGCGAACAGATAAAATCACTGTATCAACCACTTTGTCCCGGGAGACGTTCTTCCACTTGATAAAAAAACCTATTTTTTCGCCATCGCCATGCACACTAAATACATTTAATTCGACGATTTCCACCGGAGACGCAGTCTGTCCGCATCCCCCCAGCATGAGCAGAGCCATTACCGCCAGGAGCAATCCTATCCCATTTCTTTTCACTGTTTTCATCCCGCTTTCCAATCTTACTCATTACCAGGGAATGTATCCTGAATGCTTTCGGCCTGATAATAGTATTCCGCAGTAAGCCTCTCTATCCCTATCCTGTCCTCCGGCAAAAGTTCCGCCAACGCTGTCGTCAGCGCACCAGACATGCCGATGGCTCCATCCGCAAAAACAGGCACCTTCACCTCTACAGTATAAACCGGTGTCTGCTGTGCCCCTCCATTTATATAAAAAACATCCTGGCACTCAACTATGCAGGATTTTGTAGGTGCAATGACCGTCTCAAATATCAGCGCATCCTCCACGATGGACATCGCATCCTGGCCTGCAAAGGAGAGAGAGGAGGGGACATCATCTACATTAAGAACCGCAAAGAGCGATATATTATATCCTGAATCTCCTCTGCCGCCATAATCTATATCGAATTTTCCATCCGCGCAGCCCAGATAGCCTGACCAGGAGAACATTTCCGTATCGCCGGACATTCCCTTCAATCCAATATGAAGACTGGAGCTGCCGGTTTGGGTGCAGACATTCTGGAATTCGGCTCTGTCGATTACATACTCGGCCAAGGGCAGCACATCTGCCGATTTGAGCTCCGAGCAGTCTGCCATATAGGTACATTCCGCTATCCTCTCCAGTGCCCCGGCATCCGGATTCTCAATATCCGGATTCATGCCCGATACCCAGCTTTCCATGACGATATCAAGATTTTCCGCATCGTTCCATCCATCATTGAAAACGTAAAACTTAAGCATATCGCCAGTTACTACTGCATCCAGAATCAGCACAGGCTCTTCTATGGGCACTACGCTGAGGATATTACAGTACACCTCTTCCACAACGGAGGATTTCTTCCCCTCATTGCGCAATTCGCTTACAATGGAAAATGCTTTTTTAACATTGATACTGGTTTGCTTTACAAACGGCCTGTCTTCATAATATGTGTAATAACCAGCCTCTGTATATTGCCGCAACTTTGAAAAAAATACCTTTCCCACCCTGTCATTTGAAAAACGGGTAAATACTACAGCGACTGTGATAAGAAATATAACAATAACAGCAGCTGCTATACATATGGCTTTCTTGACAAAAAGTTCTCTTCCTCCAGGATTCCGCCCAATGATTTCCAGCCTATTGCTTATTTCGTTTTCAACATAGTCATTTACTTTTTCCAGCGTTTCTGTATCCAGTTTCCTGATATCCCTCATCAGGGCTTTGAAGTCCCATATATCACTTTCCGGGTCGAACTGAAGCTGGTTTTTCGTGTCAAAAGACTTTTTATAAGCAGGTTTATCCCCTAAAAGCTGGATAATCAGCCGATTGCACTTGGCATACATTCCGCATTTTATCACTCCATCGATAGTGCCCTGTATCTTATCGTGCGTCTTCTTTGCGGTCACCTGTATCAGGATTCCTTTTTCCTCATCGACCAAATCGTATGCAGGCGCGTTTTTGTGCTGATGATTTTCATTCACCAGACTGTAGCCAAATGCACGATTCAGCAAGCCGCATATGAAATCTTCGGCTATTATGTGGACATCCGTCAGGTTGGAATCACCACATAACTCTATATAGGCTTTCAGCTGAGATAATCTGGAGGTTATGTTTTTAATGTATTTCTCTCTCTGCAGCATGCTGTTTCTCCGAGGGCGGTTTCATCTTCAACGATACTTTATCTCCCAATATCCCTTCCTAGGTGAACCGTGGCGCTGTAGGATACCTAGTTCTTTTAACTTTTTAATGTTGTTTTCCACTTTCCGGGAGGAAATGCCGATTTCTTTCGCCAAAAGGGTAGCCGACATGCCAGGATTTCCTTCCAGGCAATGAAGGATATTTCTTTGATTTTTTGTCAGAAGATTTCCTGCCAGAAGATAAAAATCAGGTTCTCCGACCTTATCTCCGACCTTATCTCCGACCTTATCTCCGACCTTATCTCCGACCTTGGCACTGGGCAGATTTTCAGCATCTAAAGAGTATGTATCATCCAATGGGACAATAATCTTAAAGATGTCGCCTTCTATGATGCTCGGATTTTTCCCTGAATACCGTCTGCTATACTTATACAGATTTCTGGTACCTGAACCTAGTTCATCTGCATTGCCTATCTGATTAAAAAAGGCAGCTATTAATGGATTTTTAGGGGCAGGGGACAGGTTCTCCGGCGTGATTTCCCCAATCCTCGAAGCCCGGCAGGCATTCTCAGCATACATCTGATTTTCTTCTATAATAAATTTCGCGATATATGGGCTGGTGAATTCACGATGAATCAGCATATTTGTGAGCATTTCACGTGTGATTTTGTCTCTCAGGCTGATATTCACGCCGTCCTCCAAGTAGAATTTATCCCATAAATGTTTCTTGGCAAATGCCATCAGGGCCTCATAGCTTTCAATGAGATTCGTCTTTATTATCTCTCTGTCATCATAACGATCTCTATTGACTTTGCGCAGAAGAGCATCTGTTTTGTAAGCAGGGCATATGGCTTGGATTACATCGTCCTTTCCTAACAACATTACAGCTGCCAGATTGAAGCCTTTCTCTCCGGTTGAGAAGTCTTCGCTCAGGAGACCAGCGCTTTTCAGTAGCTCCTCATCAGTCATATCTTTCCAGGGATGATCCTGCCGTTTATTGAGTGCGCGTCTTCTGCAAAGCGGAAGAAGATCCAGGCGAAGATGCTCCATCCCCACATAAGGATAGATTTTTTTCTCCGTAAAAATATTCTGCTTGCGGATATACATGGCAGCAATCTGTCCAGTGGAAGTAATCCGCACATCTGCATCGTCCACACGATCGTATATTGCTTTTTTATAACGGTGCACTTCTGAGCTGGGAGGTACATGGATATATATTATACATTTTCCATTATACACAATCTTCTCCGGAACAAGGTATACGGTAGGATTTATGATGTCAGGGTTATTTGCCATTTTTACGAAATTTCTGATGTTATCTGTCACCGCCTGTTCCGGAACACCCTCTACTGTACCATCATCAAGTACACCTAAGAAAATGTCGCCACCAAATCGATTGAGGAACGAACAGACAGACTCGTAGGTATCCGATTCTATGCCGTTGCCACAGCGTTTGAATTCCACTGCTATATTTTCTCCCAGTTCTAGCAGAGTTTCCAGACGTTCATCAGTCATAGCGTTACCTCCATAATATCATTTCGTTGTATCGATTCCTGTATTCCATAGTTTTTTACTCTATCAAAAAGAATACAAGTACATAGTACCATAATTTTCATTTTTCCTCAATACATATATGGGGATTCCTGGCTGTGGGATTGTATCTGGAGTGTCAACCGCGGATAATCGCGGGTTATCGGTACTTGGGCCCCAGGGCGAAGCGACTGCCTTGGCAAGGCATGATAATGGCGGATTATCAGAGGGTGAGCTTCAAAGGGTCATCTAAAATCAAAGCATGTGCCTTTCCGCGCAGTCGGCAGGGCATAAGGAATAGCGGGACAGTATGATACAGAGGTTTAAAGATATTTACGCATACAGAGACATGATCGGCAGTCTGGTAAGGCGGGAGCTGAGAGGCCGTTACAAAGGATCCGTACTGGGCTTCCTGTGGACCTATATCAATCCCCTGTGCCAGGTTGTTATTTATTCGGTGGTCTTTTCGGCCATTTTCAGGGTCAACATAGAAAAATTCTATCTTTACCTGATTATCGGCATGATGCCATGGACCTTTTTTAACACCTCGGTACAGGGAGGCTCTACCTGTATCCGGGCCCAGGCGGATATGGTGAAGAAAATATACTTTCCCAGGGAAGTCATCCCGGTCTCCTATGTGACCAGCGCATTTGTAAACATGCTGTTCAGCTTTATCATTGTGTTCCTGGCAGTGCTGGTGTCCGGATTTGGTTTTTACTGGAAGGGGATGCTGTTCCTTCCTGTCATAATGCTGTTTGAATATCTGCTGGCGCTGGGCATCGCGTTTGCGGTATCCGCGGTGACGGTCTATTTCCGGGACCTGGAACAGATCATCAGTGTGGTAATGATGGCGTGGATTTATATTACGCCCATTATGTATGCCATCGACTACGTGCCGGAGCAATACCGGATTCTGATCGTAATGAATCCCATGACTCCCATCGTGGAGGTCTATCATCAGATACTGTACTACCGGATGATGCCCACCCCCAATTACCTGATACTGGCAGGCGGGACCAGCTGTGTTGTCTTTGTGGCGGGTGCGCTGCTGTTCGCAGTACTGGAAAGAAACTTTGCGGAAGAAATGTAATGGCCTGACGGCAATTCAGGATGCCTTGTAGACGGAGGAGAGAACTGGTTTGGCAGAAAATCTGGATACAGCAAATCGGAAAAAGAAGGATGAACCGGCGAAAAGCCAGGATCTTATAGATGGGAACAGAAACAGAGGGGCCATAGGGGAGCCGCCTGTTGTGATAGAGGTGTCTGATGTCAGGAAAAGCTTTAAATCTTATCAGGACAAGGCAGCTTCATTAAAAGAACGTTTTATAACCCCCTCCCGGTCAAAGCATGAGGATGTAACGGTGCTTAAGGGGATCAGCTTTCAGGTACATAAAGGGGAGGCTGTAGGACTGATTGGGAAAAATGGCTGCGGGAAGAGCACCACGCTGAAGCTTCTGACCAAAATACTGCACCCCAACGAGGGACAGATCCGGATAAACGGCCGTGTATCCAGCCTGATTGAGCTGGGGGCAGGCTTTCATCCGGATATGACGGGACGGGAAAATATTTATACCAATGCATCCATCTTCGGAATTACCAGGAAAGAGGCGGACAGGCGTCTGGAAGATATCATCCGCTTTTCCGAGCTGGAGGAGTTTATTGACAATCCTGTAAGGACCTATTCCTCCGGCATGTATATGCGGCTGGCGTTTGCAGTGGCAATCAACGTGGATGCGGAGGTGCTATTGATTGATGAAATCCTGGCAGTAGGGGATGCCGCTTTTCAGAAGAAATGCTTTGAAAAGCTCAAGAGCATCAAGGAAAACGGGACCACAATCGTAATCGTCTCCCACTCTATGGATCAGATGTATAAAATATGCGACCGGCTGATCTGGATTGAGGACGGAGCGATTCGAGACCAGGGGACGCCAAGGTTTATCGGGGAGGAATACCTGGCGGCCATGGAGGGCCGCAGACTGGACCGGATAGAATACGAAAACCGCCTGAAAAAGGAAGAGCTGGAGAGGCAGATACAGGCGGAACAGGAAAGGCTGCAAAAGGAGCAGGAAGAACGGCTGCAGCGAGAAGCTGCAAGGAAGCAGAAAGAAGAGGAAGAAAGCAGACGCAGAGAAGAAACAAGGAAGCAGAAGGAAGAGGATGGGCGGAGACGCAGGGAAGAGCTGGCGGAGATGGAGCGGAGACGCCAGGAGATGGAAAAGAACGAAACTGCCAAAAGCCTTACCAGGTTCTGCCGGCCCGGTGCAAGACGGCAGGGAACATGGGAAGTTAAGTATGACAGCGTAAAGATGCTGAACAGTGAAGGGCTGGAAACCACCTGCTTTCAAGTGGGGGAAACCATTGAAATACAAATGGAATATTCCGGCAGGGAAAATGTGGACGTCAATTTCATCATCGGTTTTACCCGTTTGGATGGAGTGTTCTGTTATGGCTCCACCATCCGCCTGGACTGCAAAAGGATGTGGAAATCCCGGAAGCAGGGCATGGTCATTTTCAAGGTTAAAAATATCTTAATAAAAGGGAAATATGTCCTGGATGTACGGATAAGGGCTGAAGATGAAAGCTTTATAGACAATATTTACAGTCTGATTGAGTTTGAATCATGCGATGACAATGTAACGGATGCAGGCGTAGCCGTTATGGAGCATGAATGGTTTGTGGATGGGGTCAAAGTTCCGGTTAATGTCGAGGAAAGGCAGCTATGATTATCAAGGAGCAGGAAAACAAAATCATATATTCTGACGGGGAAGAGACCGAAAAAAAAATGCTGCAGATTGCCCGCAGCTATCCGGAGGATAAGGCGGAAGACTTCATCGCTTCTGACAGCTCATATACAGTTAATAACACCTTTTCGGCTGTCAGAAGAAATATATTGAATTGGTATTCTTTCAAAGAACATGCGGACATCCTGGAAGTAGGCGCCGGGATGGGGGCGGCAACCGGGCTGCTGTGCGATGTGGCGGACAGTGTGGTCGCCATTGAGATGAGCCGTGCCAGGGCGGAAGTCATCCGGGCAAGATATCCGGACAGAGACAACCTTACCGTGTTAAGTGAAAACATTAATTCCTGGGACACAGAGAAACGCTTTGACTATGCGGTATTTATCGGGGTGTTGGAGTATGCGGCGGTATTTTCGGATGCTGCAGATCCATATGAGGAATTTTTAAATAATGTGAAAAAATTTCTGAAGCCGGACGGAAAAATCCTGTTTGCCATCGAAAACCGTTTTGGGCTCAAATATTGGTTGGGCGGATCGGAAGATCATCTGCAGGAGCCCTTTGCCGGAATCAGGGGATACGGAAACGGCAAAAGCCCCAGAACCTTTTCCCGGAAGGAATTGGAAGAAATACTTATAAGTGCCGGACTGCCTCATTTCAGGTTTTACAGCGTATTGCCGGATTACAAGTTTCCGGAGCTAATTTTTTCGGATGAATACGAGCCCAACAGCATGAACCTGAAAAAGGTTTCTTTTACGTACTCCAAAAACAGCACCTTATTGGCGGACGAGAAAACACTATATAAGGACATTGTGGAAAACGGTGTGTTTCCCTTTTTTGCCAATTCCTTTCTTGTGGAAGCATCCGCACAGGAACTGGAAAACAGGCATGCGGTAATGGTTTCCGCAAAGGGAGAGACCCGCAAAGAATACCGGGTCAGCACCGTAATGGACAGCTGCGGCAGGATATACAAAATCCCTATGCACCGGGAGGCTGCGGCCCATATCCAAAGCATTGTCCGAAATACGGAGGAATTATCAGAGAAGGGCATCCGGATTCTCCCTGTCCGCTATGAAGACGGCCGTCTGGTGGGCGACTATTTTGACGCCCCCAGTGCGCAGGACATCTTTTCAGCGGCCCTGAAAGGAAATGACCGGGAAACGGTCCGGCTGCTGCTGGAGAGGCTGCGGGAGAGCCTGAAGAAGAGCAGCGGGCTGGCAGAATACAGCCTGGACAATATCCTGGTGGAGCAGGATATGGCAGAGCCGGGAGCTGATTACGGCCCGATTCTGCAGAAGGCTTTCATAGACATGACGTTTTATAATGCCTTCTGGGTGGAGAAGGAGCTGGTATTTTATGACCAGGAATGGTGCCTGGAACGGGTTCCGCTGAAGTTCTGCCTGTATTATTCCTTAAAATCCGCTTATGGTAGAGCGGATGTACGCACAGACATAAGCTTCGGGGAATTGATGGAGTACCTGGAAATCGCCCCTGCGGAAATCAGCGCTTATGAGAAGCTGGAAGAATTCGTATGGTCAAGAGTCCTGTACCGCCAGACAGATTTTTACGGAGCGGACGGATACTGCAACAGATACAATGAGGAGATGACGCTGAAGGCCGGGGTACGGCGGCTGGAGAACACTGTAAACAGCCTGAAGGAAAGAGCTGCAAAACTGGCAAAGGAAAACAATGAGCTGAAAGAAATCAATGTTTTGGAGCTGGAGAAAAATGCGAAACTGGCAAAAGAAAATAATGCATTAAAGGAAATCAATACTCTTGAGTTAGAGACAAATGCCAGATTAAAACATGAAGCGGAGGAAATTGAAGCAGAAAATATTAAGCTAAAGGACGCTCAAAAACAGTGTCAAGCGGTTTTGAATGAAGCAAATCAACTGGCGGAAGAGCAGCGTCAGAAGATTGAGAACCTGCAGCAGACCATCCTGAACAAGGAGGGGCATATCGAGCTCCTGCTGGAAACCGAGCGGGAGTATGAGCGGGAAAAGCGTTCCCGCACCTACCGGATGGCGATGGTGTTCCGCAGGATTAGCACTTTCTTTTTACCGGCGGACAGCAGGCGGCGTTTTTTTGCAAAGCTCATGGCAAAGGGGCTCCGCCATCCCATACGGATGGTAAGGATGGCCAATCCCCGCCGGATTAAGAACTGCTTCACCATACTCAGGACCGAAGGGGCGGGCAGTGCATCCAGCCACCTGCGGCTGGTGGAGGAATTTGAGCGCTCCGGCTCTGTGGACGGAGCCCTGGAGAAACTGGACATTGAAAAAGTGGCGGAGAATCCGGAGAAATCCTATACTTTGGAGGATTATGCTCCTCTCCTGTTTGTCTTGTCCGAAGAGCCGCTTGTCTCCATAATCATTCCTGCCTACAACCAGTTTGACTATACCTACCACTGCCTGGAATCCATACAAAAACACAGCGGGGATGTAGCATATGAAATCCTTCTGGCGGACGACGGTTCCACGGACCTTACCCGGGACATCGAAACACTTGTCACCGGGATCCGCGTCATCCGTAATGAAGGGAATCTCCGGTTTCTGAAAAACTGTAACCATGCAGCGGAACAGGCAAAGGGAAAGTATCTCCTGTTTTTGAACAATGACACCCAGGTGCAGGCGGACTGGCTGCGGCCTCTGGTGGACCGGATGGAATCCGGCGCCTCTGTTGGCATGGCCGGTTCCAAGCTGGTATACCCTGACGGACACCTCCAGGAGGCGGGAGGAATCTTCTGGAAGGACGCCTCTGCATGGAACTATGGCCATATGCAGAATCCGGAAGACCCGGAATACAACTATGTGAAGGATGCGGACTATATTTCCGGTGCATCCATCCTAATCCGAGGGAGCCTGTGGGAGGAAATCGGAGGATTCGATGAGCGCTTTGCACCGGCTTACTATGAGGATGCGGATTTTGCGTTTGAAGTAAGAAGACACGGATACAAGGTGGTTTATCAGCCCAAATCCGTAGTCGTGCATTTCGAGGGAATTTCCAATGGAACGGATGTCACCTCCGGCCAGAAAAAGTACCAGGTAGAGAACCAGAAGAAATTTTATGAGAAATGGAAAAGCGAGCTGGAGGCAACCCATTTTGACAACGGCTCCAATGTGTTTCTGGCAAGGGATCGAAGCCGAAGCCAGAAGCATGTCCTGGTAATAGATCACTATGTTCCTCAATACGACAAGGATGCGGGGAGCAAAACAACATTTATGTATCTGAAAATGCTGGTGCAAAAAGGATTTAGGATTACGTTTCTGGGAGACAACTTTTATCAGCATGAGCCCTACACTACGGAACTACAGCAAATGGGCATCCTGGTGCTGTATGGCCCGAAATATGCGGAACACTGGAAAGAATGGCTGGAAGAAAATATAAACTATTTTGATGTTTTTTACCTGAACCGCCCTCATATTTCAATTAAGTATATAGATTTCATCAAAGAAAGAGCCAGGGGAAAAATCATATATTATGGGCATGATTTACACTTTCTGCGTTTAAGGAGAGAGTATGAAGTCCAAAAAGATCCGGAGCTGCTGAAAGAAGCAGAAAAATGGCGTGAGCAGGAACTTTATATCATGAGCAAAACAGATATGAACTACTATCCCTCCAGTGTTGAAATTGGGGAAATACACAAAATGAATCCTGCAATTCCGGCAAAGGCCATTAATGCTTATATATACGAGCAATTTCCTGCTTTGCATTATAAAGCGGAAAACCGAAACGGGTTTCTTTTTGTAGGCGGTTTTGGGCATGGGCCCAATCTGGATGCCGTGCTGTGGTTTGTAAATAGCATCTATCCGGAAGTTTATAAAAAGACAGGCGCCCCTTTTTATATTGTAGGTTCTAATGCGCCGGAATCAATTACAAAACTGGCAGGCAATGGCGTAGTCGTGAAGGGATTTGTGACAGAGGAAGAACTGGGCTCATTGTATGCTTCCTGCAGAATGGCAGTTATTCCGCTGCGTTATGGCGCAGGTGTCAAGGGCAAGGTGGTAGAAGCTCTTTACTATGGTATGCCGATTGTGACTACTTCTGTGGGAGCAGAAGGAATAGACAAAATTGAGAATGTAGCGATTGTGAAGGATACAGAAGCGGATCTGATTGATGCAATCCTTTCTGTCTACACAGACAGCAGCGAATTGGAAAACAGATCCCGGCAGAGCCGCCAGTTTATAGAAGAACAATTTAACTTGGAAGCAGCCTGGGCAATTGTGGGCCGGGATTTTCAGGGAGAATAAGCTATGATCATTACGCAAACTCCGTTTAGAATGTCATTTTTCGGAGGAGGAACGGACTTTCCTGATTTCTATAAGGAACATGGAGGAGCGGTTATCTCTTCTACCTTTGATAAATACTGCTATGTTAATGTAAGGCATTTGCCTCGTTTCTTTGATTACAGCACAGAACTCTCCTACTCCAAAACGGAGAGAGTCAACAGAACGGAAGATATTCAGCATCCCGCTATCAGAGAAGCCATGAGAATGCTGGACATGCATGAAATCCGGCTTACCTATGAGGCAGATCTGCCCGCCAGGTCAGGCTTGGGAACCAGCAGCTCTTTTGCCGTCGGAATGCTGAACGCTTTTTATGCCCTAAAGGGAAAATATGCGGACAAACGGAGACTGGCAGATGACGCCATTTACCTGGAACGGATGCTGTGTAAGGAACATGGCGGCGTACAGGATCAAATAGCCGCTTCTTTCGGCGGTTTTAACAGAATTGATTTTGGAGAAAACGGATACACCGTTAACCCGGTTATCATTTCGCCGGACAGAAAAAAGAGACTAAATGATAACCTGTTACTGTTTTTTACCGGGTTTTCTCGTTTTTCATCAGATATTCAGTCGGAGACACAAAAATGTCTCCGGAATAGACAGACTCAGCTGTCGGAAATGTATGGTCTGGTAGAGGAAGCGGAGAAAATATTGACTTCTAAAAGCAGCTTAAAGGAATTTGGCCGTTTATTAGACTATACCTGGAAACTAAAAAGAAGAATTACCTCCAAGGTATCCACAGATTCCATTGACTGTGTTTATGAAAAGGCAATCCAAGCCGGCGCTGGGGGCGGTAAACTGTTAGGTGCCGGAGGCGGGGGATTTTTGCTCTTTTATGTGGAACCGGAATACCAGAAAGCAGTTCGGGAAGCTTTACAATCCCTTTTGTTTGTTCCCTTTTGCTTTGAAAACGGTGGAACCAGGGTCATTCATTATACTCCTGAGAATTACGAACCCCGGCATAACCCGGAAGCAGGGGACAATTGAGACAATGTCTGGCGAAACGAATCGTACAGCATAAAGAATTAGGGTGGTATGAACATGAAAGTAGTGATAATGGCCGGCGGAAAAGGTACCAGGATTGCCCGGGTAAATTCCGAAGTTCCCAAGCCTATGATACCGATAGAAGGAAAACCGATTCTGGAACATCAGATAAACACCCTGAAAAGACAGGGATATACGGAACTTATATTGATCATCGGGCACATGGGGAATGTCATTCGTGATCATTTTGGTGATGGTTCCAAATATGGAGTACATATTCAGTATATCACGGAGGAAAGCCCCCTGGGCACAGCAGGCGCCCTCTTCTTTTTAAAAGAGCAGCTGAAGGAAGATTTCCTCTTAATAAACGGAGATATCCTGTTCGATGTGGATATCCGGCGCTTTCGGGATTATCACCGAAAACAGAATTCCATAGCGACTATATTGACCCATCCCAATGACCATCCGTATGACAGCGGTATTATTGTGGCGAATCAAGATGGAAAGGTAATTGACTGGCTTCATAAGGAAGATTCCAGATTATGGTATAAAAACAGGGTAAATGCAGGCCTGCATATGCTGTCTCCTGAAGTGTTTTCCCTTTTCCCGGATCTGCAAAAGCGGGATTTGGACAGAGATGTTTTAAAGCCCTTAATTGGCAGAGGGCAGTTGAGCATATATGATTCTCCCGAATATGTCAAGGACATGGGGACACCGGAACGTTACTGCTCCGTCACAAAAGATTTCAGGGAAGGCAAAGTTGCAGCAAAAAATCTGGGAAAGAAACAAAAGGCAATATTTCTTGACAGAGACGGCACTATCAATGAATATGTTGGTTTTTTGAAAGATATCGAAGATTTCCGTCTGATAGACGGCACCGCGGATGCAATCCGCATGATTAATGGAAGTGATTTTCTTGCCATTGTGGTGACAAACCAGCCGGTGATTGCCAGAGGCGAGGTGACTTTGGAGGAATTGCAGGAAATTCATAATAAAATGGAGACGCTTCTGGGGCAGAAAGGGGCTTATCTGGATGCTGTTTATTATTGCCCGCACCACCCGGATAAGGGATTCGAAGGGGAACGTGCGGAATATAAGCTGGAATGCGGCTGCAGGAAGCCTAAGCCGGGGATGCTGCTGGCAGCGGCGGAGGAATACAACATTGACCTGAGCCGATCCTGGATAATCGGGGATGGGGAAGCCGATGTAAGAGCCGGACAGGCCGCCGGGTGCCATGCGGCAATGATCGGGAACAGAAATATACAGAATGATGATGTAGCGTATTTTGAGAATTTGAGGAAAGCGGTAGAAGTTATTTTGAAGGGAAATAGCATTTAAGATGAAAGAAGCCAAAGGTTGCCCAATGAAATACTTTGATGAGTTAATAGAACGGCATCCTGTACTGAAAAGCTGCAGTGATGACATTCTGAAAGGCTATGCCATGCTGGAGCAGTGTTATGCCGAAGGCGGGAAACTGCTAGTGGCAGGGAATGGAGGCAGCGCCGCAGATGCAGAGCATATCGTGGGGGAACTGATGAAGGGATTCTGCCTTCCCAGAAAAATCCCTTCGGCTATGGCTGAAGCACTGAGGGAAATTGATTCTACATACGGTAATGAATTGGCCCAGAAACTGCAGGGAGCCTTGCCAGCAATCGCCCTTGCTAATCACAATGCCCTGAATACGGCATACCTGAATGATGTGGACGGATTGCTCTGTTATGCACAGCAGGTAATGGGATATGGAAAAGCAGGGGGATGTCTTTTTGGGGATAACGACTTCCGGGAACTCCCAAAATGTATTGTATGCGGCAATCACTGCGAAGGCAAAGGAGCTGAAGGTGATTGGCATGACAGGTGAAAGCGGCAGATTGTTGGTAAAATATGCGGATGTATGTGTAAGGGTGAATGAGGAGGAGACCTATAAGGTACAGGAATTGCATTTGCCTATTTATCATTGTTTGTGCTTGATGTTGGAAGAAATGTTTTTTAGTTAATTTTTATGGTTGGAACCTTAACAATAAGGAAAGCTGCACCACCAACAAATCAAATTCCTAAAAGCACTTTTGATTACAGGAGAGCGAGACTATGGAACAGTTTAAAAACGATAAAATAAGAATAGGATGGTTAGATGTCTATAGAGGAGTATTAATTATTCTTATGGTAATCGGCCATAGTACAGGTTTGTATAACAAGTATATCTACCAGTTTCATATAGCTGCTTTTTTTTTCCTGTCAGGATATATATCCCATCCCGAGAAAAAAAGTTTTTTCTGTACACTTTTTGAAAAAGTTTTTACTATTTTACTACCGGCTGTAGGAACAGTATTATTTGGTTTTCTTTTGCTATGGATATTGCATTTAGGCGGATTTGATGCACTTTTTTCTGCTTGGGAATTTCCTGGCTGGACACAGGCTCTGAAAGCATTTTTTTTACATGGCATTAATTATGTAGATGTACTAGGTGCCAACTGGTTCCTATTCACTTTATTTGGTGTATGTGTGCTGAATAGGCTTATATACTTTTTAGTTCGCAAATATTCTATTGGCAGTTTGATTTTTTCCGTTGTGTTATATATGGCTGGTTATGCCATCATCAAAGCGGGATATACACCACACATAGGCATGTTTCCTCTTGAATTGATATTTATTGGCAATCTGTTTTATACGCTGGGGCATTGCTTTCAGATAACTAATATTATTGACCAAATTGTTCAATCCAAAATAGTATGGAGTTTCCTGATGCTTGGCTTTTCGACAATATGCATGTATCTTATCGGCTATTATCTGCATATCACCATAGACTGGCCATCACGCTCTTTTTCACGCCCTATATTGGATGGGCTGGCTGCCATGAACGGTATATTTCTTTTTTTAGCAGTCTCGTTGTTGATAAATCATTTTCTAAAAAGAATTGGAAAACTGCTTTGTTTTATAGGAAAAAATACAATGGGAATTCTGCTTTTTCATTTTACATTTTTTAAGATTATGTATCTCCCCTTTTATTGGATGGGCATAATCAGCAGAGATGACCTTTCCTGCATCACCCCAGGAAGAATGTCTACTCAGGTTCTGGCAGAAAAATATTGGATTTTTATAACAAGTGGATCCATTTTACTGAGCTTAGCCCTGTGGAAATTGATGCTGAATAGAAGTGTTTTAAGATTTCTATTAGGCCAGAGTAAACAGGCATATGCAAATATCTGGAGTATTCTTATGAATACAAAGTTTGCTGTCAGGTTGAGACACATTAAGAATTTATATCTAAATAGAATAGAGAAGACCTGGGGGAGCATTTCAAAATCGTATAGGCAGAACCGTCTCTTGTATTTATCTATAATTTTAATGCTCCTTTTGGCGGCGATTCCGTTATGTAAGCAAGGAATTATGTGTAATGACGAGTTGCAGGCCAGACTTTGGAGCATGAAGGGTTTTTTTGATTTTGTCAAACATTATGTAATGGCATATCTCAACCAAGGTCGCGGATTATCTGTTTTTATTAATCCGGTAGGTATGTATATTGGCTTTATCGGAAATCCACCCTGGTCATTTAAGATAATACAGATTATGTCTATATTGTTGTGCTCGGGAATGTTTTCGGTATTTTTGTATATGCTATTTGGCAATAAAAATTTTGCCATAGTGTGTGGTTTATCTACTTTTGTATATTTACCGATTACTTTTGAACATACATGCCCTAATACATTTAACACATTAGTTAGTATTCCATTTATATTACTACTAGCTTCATTAATTCTATATTTGCAGTATATAAAGGAAACTACTGGACATAAGAAACTTGTAATAGCTATGGTACTTCTGTTTCTAACGCTTGCAAGTTATGAACCATTTATAACACTAATTCCTTTATACTATGGAATTGCACTCGGAAAAATTGGATTTAGAGATAAAAGAAAAATCATCAAAAAATGCCTGCCGCCAACAATTATCGTTCTAGTATTTGGTGTGTGCTATATCATTTCAGGTATACTATTCAGGTCATCCTATTCCGGAAATCAGATAGGCTTTACGTTTGATGGCTCCCTGAAAATTATATCACAATTGGTACAGTCCAGTTTCCCGGGATATTATATTTTCTCGAATAAATATAAGTATCTTTTTGCGATATACAATGACTTAACTTTAGAGAATTATGTCCGGATATTTTTAGTAGTCTCTATTTTCGGTAGTATTATTTATTATATGATTTGCAATGAAAAGCATCGGCATTTTGTGGCCATAAAATTCTGGAGTATACTTGGAATAAGTGCTTTATGTATCCTCTTACCAACATTGCCTAATGCAATAGCTAAGGGATATCAGGGAAATGTAGATGCAAATAATAATATAGCACTTCCGGCAACTTTTCTAACTTATTTTGCTGCTATATTCTTATGCTGTTTTTTGATATGGCAGTTAACCTGTAAAGTAAAAAAGAACGGAATAATTCTGCTTGTGGTTATTGCGGCTTCATGTTATCTAGTTCCCATTCAGAGTATGAATGACGTATTCGCCCAACAACAGCAGACGAACTTTCAGCGATTAGTCACCATAGAATCACTGTTTTCCACAGATTTGTTTGCTGGCTTTAAAGGACAGGTTTTTTGTAGTACAGATTTTTTTAATACTCAAAACGCATTAGCCATACATGATTCCTATTGGAATGATTTTGCTTTGACAAAAGACCTGAATATAGACATTCGAAATAGGCAGGGAACAGTAGCGGATAAACGGATTTATCTTGATGATGACAAATTTTTCATTTGGTGTGGCGATAAAGTATGTGTAGCCAGCAGAGAACCTATAAGCGGTTATGGAATTTGCAAATATACGGAAGATATATATTTAGTAGCAGATTATCAGGATTCCATTACAGATAACCTTTTTCATGAATATTATTATGCCTTGTCGGATGCAGGCGAGCTGAGACCAAGCACCCAAAATGCTTTTGAAGAGGAATTTGTAGGAAATACATTGCAGGATTGCCGTAAAATATTTGGATATTACGAAGATGGCTGGGTGGGAAAAAGCAGTCTCTTCCAAATCAAAACAGGTACAACTGGTAGAATTACAATAGATATTTATTGTCCTTTAGAAGATTTGAATGGCAAAGAAGTCTCGATATATATAGACCAGACCCTAATTGACACGGTAAACCTGCAAGAAGCTTTCCAATCAATTAGTATTAACGCCATTCCAAATCAAGTTGTGCAAATAATGCTGGAAACTAATTTTATTATTGAAGACACAGGAACTGATACAAGAGAATTGTCAATGATTATCCAATCAATGTCAGGCCATTAAGCCGTAGGAGGTAAATATATGTCAAAACATATTGGAGCGCAAATGTTAGAGTTTCCTCAGAGTGGCGATGAACGTGGGCATTTGGTTATTGTAGAAGGAATGGATGATATACCTTTCAATATTGCCCGTATATTCTACATATATGGTTCTGGGAGTGATGTTGTGCGTGGGAAGCATGCAAACAGGAAATCAGAATTTGTACTTATTAATGTGGCAGGCTCCTGCAAGGTGAAGGTCAAAGACGGAAAAGGAAATGAGGCTGTCTTCGTCCTGAACAGGCCGCATACGGGAATTTATCTTCCTCCCTTGCTATGGAAGGATATGTATGATTTCAGTGCAGATTCCGTGTTGCTCTGTCTAGCCAGTGAACATTATGATGCAGCGGAGTACATCAGGGACTACGATGAGTATGTACGAATGGTGAATGAGGAAACAACATGAAAATATCACTTGTAATTCCGGTATATTATAATGAGGACAATTTAGAACCTCTATACCAGGATATCTACAAAAAGTTATTTATACATGCAGAATATGACTGGGAACTGATAATGGTCAATGACGGATCTTTGGATCAGAGCTATACGGTCATGAAAGAATTGGCAAAGCAGGATAAAAGGATAAAAATATATAGCCTTTCCAGAAACTTTGGTTCCCATGCCGCCATCCTATGCGGCCTGTCTCAATGTACTGGTGACTGTGCTGTAGTGAAGGCAGCTGATTTACAAGAACCTACAGAATTGGTTCTAGAAATGGTTGACTCGTGGCGCAGTGGCAATAATGTTGTCCTCGCAGTACGCCAAGAACGCCAAGAGAGCAAGGGACAGACTCTTTTTGCTAATCTGTATTATTGGCTCATTCGCAATGCAGCCCTGCCACAGATGCCAAAAGGAGGCTTTGATGTCTATTTGCTAGATAAGAAAGTTATTCAAGTATTGATGCGGCTTGACGAAAAGAATAGTGCTTTGACAGGACAGATTTTATGGAGCGGTTTCCATACTGGACAAGTATATTATACTCGCCTTCAGAGAGAGATTGGAAAAAGTCGTTGGACCTTTAGGAAAAAAATACGGTTGGTGGCAGATACTTTATTCAGTTTTTCTACGCTGCCCATCGCGATTGTTTCCGGGATAGGCACTTTCTCCTGTATCGGAGCGGTAATATGGGCCGTAGTAGTGCTGGCATACAAACTGGCGGGTGCCATTGATGTAAGTGGATGGACAACACTATTTATGTTCAATCTATTCAGTTTCGGCATAATTATGCTCACATTAGGCATCCTAGGGGGATATCTGTGGCGAACATTTGATGCCTCTCGAAACCGCCCACCTTACATTATTGAAGAAAGCATGAAGGGGTCAGAAGATGATTCATCTACGTGAACTTAATCTGAACGACGCGGAGGGAATGCTGGAATGGATGCATGACCCTGATATCCAACTGGGATTTCAGACAGACATGATGACTAAAACTCTTGATGATGCAAGAGCATTTATAAAGAACACTCAATATTCTTTAATAGATGGTATTAGTATACATTTTGCTATTGCTAACGAACAGGATGAGTATTTAGGGACTATCAGTTTGAAGGACATCAACCTACGTGATAAGCGAGCTGAATATGCAATCAGTCTCCGTAGGCAGGCTCAAGGCAGAGGAATTGCAGTTGAGGCAACCAGGCAGCTTTTAACATTATCTTTTCAGAAGTTAGGAATGGAAAAGGTTTATTTGAATGTATTGTCCGAAAATAAAAGGGCAATTCGTTTATATGAAAAGTGTGGGTTTATTTATGAAGGTACATTCCGAAAACATTTATATTTAAAAGGAGAATTTAAGGCCTTGAAATGGTACAGCATATTGAAAGAAGAATATTCTCTATAGAAATCAAAAGATGAGTATGGAAGGAAATATAATAAATGAGAAAGAATGAAAAAATTGCATGGATTAACTGTGCCAAGTTTATTGCAATATTAGCCGTATTACTAGACCATGCGGGGGGTAATGGAATTTAATCAAAACATTATACAGTTTTCTTATTTTTCAGTAACCCTATTTATTACTTTGTTTGGGATGACAGCCTATCTATTACAAAGTATAGATATGGATGGTTTAAGATATTTATTAAAATGTCCAAAATTATTGTTATGGCATATTGTCTTGCAGTTTTTGTCTATCAAGTATATGCTTATTATTTTTTTGATTGGATCATATGGGAAATATTTAGTTCATTTTAATATTTCCGGCCCGCATTATTTTGTTTTTCTCTATTTGCAATTGGCAATTATCAGTAAAGCATTATGGCATCTTGTAGGTTTTTGCCACGGGAAATACGAAATGCTCCAGGAGGTATTATTATTTGTTCCTATAGTATTTGTCGCATACCTTACGACAAATTATTCTAATATTTTTAATATTTTTGGAGGTGGGGGAAAGCTCTTAGGGGGGACATATCTAATCGTATTTTATTTGGGAATGCTGCTGGCTAAACATTACGATGCCTGGGGAAGATACAACATTATAAAAAGCATTATAATATCCGTTGTCTTAGCTTGCGCATGGTGGTGTTTTGAATGTAGGGATTATTTCCACATTGACAGCTTGATACCATTTGGTGCAGGATTTAACCCTCCGAGTATCACATCCATCACAATGTCCATTATCATGATATTTGCCTCATATGGCATTTTTACAACGCTCGAGCAATGCAGATATACAAGATTTATTACAGCTTTTATATCATGGCTTGGTAAATACACTTTATATATTTTTTTGTACCATAGGCTGTTTTTAGATTATATACTCACAAAATTTGAATTTCAAAGTATACAGATTAAACGTCTGATATATTTTGGAGCCATGATAGGCGGTTCAATATTTATAGCACAAATGATAAAGTTAGCTAAAGGATTCTGTTGCATAGTGGTTGACTATAATGATCCTCTATCTGCAGCAAGAAAATCCGAATCTACATAAAGAGGAGAGGATGCCATGAAAATAATGCCAAATAGATTGGATAAAGGATTTTACCTCTATCAAGAGGAATTTGAACAAAAGGCTCTGGAAGTACTGCGTTCTGGCTGGTATGTGCTGGGTCAAGAAGTATCTTCATTCGAGGAAGAATTTGCCGCATATACCAGTAGCAAATATTGTGTGGGACTAGCCAGCGGCTTGGATGCCCTCTGGATTGCTTTCCGCATTTTGGGAATTGGAGCTGGGGACGAAGTAATCGTACAGGGCAATACTTATATTGCCAGTGTCATGGGAATTACTATTAATGGAGCTACACCTGTTTTTGTGGAACCAGATGAATATTACAACATTGATGCATCTAAAATTGAGGAGAAAATAACAGAAAAGACAAAAGCAATCTTAGTGGTTCATCTATATGGGCAAGCTTCTGATATGGCCTCCATCATGGATATTGCGCACAGATACAATCTCCGGGTAATAGAAGACTGTGCTCAGTCCCACGGTGCCAAATTCAATGGTCGGAGGACCGGCACTTTTGGGGATATCGGTTGTTTCTCGTTTTATCCATCCAAGAACTTGGGGGCATTTGGTGATGCAGGTGCCATTGTCACGAATAATTCTCAAATTGCAGAAAGTGTTCGTGTATTTCGCAACTATGGTAGCGAAAAAAGATACTATAATCGTGTAGTGGGAACAAATTCCCGATTAGATGAGCTGCAAGCCGGGTTATTGCGCGTCAGGTTGTCCCATATGAAAGAATTGGAAACAGAAAAAAGCAGACTATGCAACCGTTATCTAGCAGAGTTGAGCCACCCTGATATCTTATTGCCACGCATTCAAGAAAGCGCTACCCATATCTGGCATCAATTTGTAGTTCGTACAGAATGCCGCCAAGAATTAATTGACTATTTAAACAAAAAAGAAATTGGTACAATCATCCACTACCCCATTCCTCCCCACCTGTCGGAGGCCTATCAGTATCTTGGCATCAGGGAGGGAAGTCTGCCAATTACAGAATATTATGCAAAAACTGTCCTGTCGTTACCTTTATATAATGGAATGAGCAGGCAAGAGCAAGATTATGTAATTGAGGCAATTAATAGTTTTTAATGATATCAGATATATAACAGGAATTGTAATTGGACACCAATTTTAAGAAAAAGTAGTTCACATCGGTACGACACTTAAAATAATGCATTGCATCGATTAAGGTACTTTTTGTAATGACACTATGGTAATAGTTGTATAGCTTTCTATTGAAGGAATGCAAGCTGCTTACCACATTAAGTTGAATGTATTCTTGCTATTTCCATGTTTCGCGCCAGACAATTTAGTGTTATCCAATAATTGTATAGAATTACTAGATCTGCCTGATTTGTGGATGTCATATTATATTGAAATACATTTTACCCAAACAATTAATGCTTTTATAACCAAAAAGGAGATAAAATGAATCAAAGAAAGGTACAACATAAAAATGTAATAATTTGCATAGGCTTTGGTTTACTTTTAGGTTATCAGATATACCAGCTGTTTGTCACCGGACCATATCGATGGTCAGTAACGACAAGCGAAGAAGCAAGGAAGATGTTTATTGAACTGCTTTCTTTTTGTGTTCTAATTTCAACTGTCAATTTTGTCATCAAAGGGAAACTCAAGATTTATTTGGGAATTATTCTTTTAGCGTTAGCGGCTTATTTTCACCAGACGATTATTCCGCTCTGTATTTCTGTAGGTTACTTTATCCTCATTATTATGGTAGGGGCTGGAATCATGTTTCTGTTATTCAAAAAAGCTCAAGTTCGAAAGACTGTATTCTGGTTGGGAAGCCTACTACTGGGGCTAAACTTTGTTTGTATCACTGTAGGCATTCTGTCTATCTGCAATAAATATTCTGTAAAAAATGTTTTGCTATGTCTTGTCGTGGTGGGTATTTTAGGATTGGCCTCCAACAGGAAGAAGATATGCAATTTACACTATATAGAAGATAACAGCAAAAAATTTAATTTATTCTTATCATGTATAGAAATCAGCATACTTATTCAAATAGGCAGAGTGGGGTTGCAGGGAGACCATGATGCGCTATGGTATGGGATACGTTCACCATATGTTCTGGCTAATTCAAGCAAAGGGATTTATGAAGATTTGCACCTTGTAGGTTTTGTCTATTTGTATCCGAAAGGATTTGAAACGATATTGCTACCATTTTCGAAGTTTGGTTCGTGGAATTATCAATTCCTGTTCAACCAAATACTCGTAATAGTTATTGTTATGGTTAGTTGGAAGTTTGTTGCAGAGTTGGCAAATAAGGATTTTGCTTGTGTCTTAGGGGCCGTGATAGCAACACTTCCGTGTTTAACTAATATGGGGATGACAGTGAAGCCTGATGTCATAACCGTTTTGTTCCAAATTTCGGCTATGTTTTTTGTATATTTATTTTCAAAAGAAAACAATGTAGGTTATTTATCTTTGGCGTTGACATGTTTGATTTCATCCTATTGTTTCAAGATAACATCCCTATTGTTTACGTCAGTAATATGTATAGCAATGATTCCATTTATGGTGTCAAAGAAAATAAAATCAGGTATGTATATATATATATGCAGAGGTATATCATATGGCTTTCTTACCTTAGGTATTATCTGGGGCAGAACATTTGCTTTGACAGGTTCTCCACTGATTGCATTTGTAGGGTCAATACTGACAAAATTAGGAATAGAACCCAGGTATCCTTATTCAATAGTAGGGGGGATTAACCATCAATCAGAACAAACCGTGTTTGGAATAGGAAAAAGTTTATTAAACACTTTATATGGATACTATTTGAATCCGGTGGCTGAAGGCTTCGACCATATATCAATTGCATGGGGCACAAGTATACCAGGAGTGTTGTTAATTTTGGCAGGAATTATTTTTGTGTCCAAGAAGACAATAAAGAATTACCGCAGATGGCTTTGGCTGATTGGATGCTTATGTATATCCATGCTGTTTGGAATGGCGTTTATTACGCAGGCAGATGGAAATTACTTTTTGTTATTTTATATACTTTTCATTATATTGGCAGGAAGTTTTGTCCTTAAAAATACGGTAGGTTTATCGGGCTTATTATATATGGCAACTGTTTTTAATATCGTGTTTATGTCCGTCTCAAGCTGGAGTTGGTCAAATGGCTTTACACCTATTAAATTGGTTAACAAAGGATATGTAAATCAACAAAACGAATATGATGAACGTTTGATGACATCGGATGGAGAGAATATATATGGAATTTTGAACGGCTCACAGAACAACAGAATAGTTGCTGTGACATCGGATTATTCTAAGCTTGTAGGAATTAAATGTATTGTGGAATCATGGTATGACATATCAGTCAGTAATTCAACTTTGGTCAGCGATGCAATTAGCTTTTACCAGTATTGCAATAGATGTGGCATAGATTATATATATGTAGATTATCAACTTTCTTCTTTCAATGCATATGCTGAAGAACTGCTGATTGATTTAATTAAAGCAGGGAGAATAGAACAAATTATATATGGAGAAAACTCAGCAGTATTTGTAGTCAACAGTGAAAACAACATTTACGAACATGCACAAAAACTTGCAGATGAATATCTTGAAAAAAGAATGATAGTCCGAAGCAAAGGGTGGTATGAAGACGGATGGGCTGGACCAGAAGTTGAAATTTTTGTATTTTCTGAAACTGGAAATGTGGTTTTGAATATTGGGATACCTTATGAAATAAACGAATCATTAAATGCAGATGTATATGTGAACGATTTGCAAGTATCGACAGTGAACATTGATGAGAATTCAACACAATATCTTATAGAGGTGCCAAAAGGGGAATATACAAAAATAAGTATAAGAAACCACTTTTATAAAGAAGTGCCGACAGATTCAAGGCAACTATGCTACATATTGAATGTGTCAAAAACTGAATACTTACCGTAGCTTTTGTAAATATACTATAACATTATTTTGAAAAATCATCGGTATATCTGTTTAAAGTTACTCTCGATATTAATTATCTTAACTCAAGAGTTATTCATACAGATGTGCCTATTACAAAGAATCCATGCAGTCGCTAAAGAATCAGAATTTAAGTGGGAGGTATAAGACGTGAAAGTAGTTCTTTTGGCCGGCGGATTTGGTACTAGAATCAGCGAAGAAAGTCACTTAAAACCCAAACCAATGATAGAAATAGGAGGTAAACCTATACTATGGCATATTATGAAAGAATATTCTTTCTACGGATTTAATGAATTCATCATCTGCTGTGGTTATAAACAACACGTAGTGAAAGAATGGTTTGCGGATTATTATCTTCATAATAGTGATGTCACCTTTGATTTCACCCGAGAAAATCAGATGGAAATTCACAACAATGTATCAGAACCCTGGAAAGTAACTCTTGTGGACACTGGTTTGAATACAATGACGGGGGGGCGTATTAAACGAGTCCAACCCTATATAGGGAATGAATCATTTATGTTAACCTATGGCGATGGTGTCTCAGACATCAATATCTCAGAACTGCTGCGCTTTCATCAGGAGCATGGAAAAATAATTACCCTGACAGCCATAAATGTAGAGCAACGTTTTGGAGTGTTGGATATAGATGAAAGCGATAAAATAGTATCTTTCAGAGAAAAGAGTATCAATGATGGAGGACGGATTAATGCAGGATATATGGTATGTCAACCCGAGATTTTTGATTACATAGAAGATGATGCCACAGTATTTGAAAAGGAACCATTGGAAACGGCAGCTAAACAAGGGGAACTAATGGCATACAAGCATGACGGCTACTGGCAATGTATGGATACCAAACGCGAAAAAGATAAACTTGATGAATTATGGAATTCTGGAAAAGCACCTTGGAAAACTTGGGATTAAGATTAGGAGGAATTGAAATGTTTCAAAATAAAACCGAACAACAGGCTAGAGAAGAGATTCTGGCAATGGTAAAGGAATATGCAGATACCTATCATAAACGCAATACAGAATTTCAGGAAGGGCATCGAATACCTTATGCCTCCCGAGTTTATGACAGTGCGGAGATGGTCAACCTGGTTGACAGCGCTCTGGAATTCTGGCTTACTTCTGGAAGATATACAAATGAATTCGAACAGAAACTGGCTAAGTATCTGGGTATAAAATACTGCTCTCTGGTCAATTCCGGTTCCTCTGCAAACCTAAACGCCTTTATGGCGCTCACCTCACCTCTTCTGGGGGATCGGAGCATACGGCGGGGAGATGAAGTCATTACTGTTGCAGCCGGTTTTCCTACCACGGTTACTCCCATGATTCAGTATGGCGCAATTCCCGTTTTCGTGGATGTTACCATTCCTCAGTACAATATCGATGTAAACAGGCTGGAAGGAGCTCTTTCAGATAAGACAAAAGCCGTCATGATTGCACATACCTTAGGCAACCCTTTTGACTTGGATGCTGTGAAAGCATTCTGTAACCGTCATAACCTGTGGTTGGTGGAAGACAACTGCGATGCCTTGGGATCCAAATATTCCATTAACGGAGAAACGAAATTCACAGGTACCATTGGTGATATCGGAACCTCCAGCTTCTACCCTCCCCATCACATGACCATGGGAGAAGGCGGTGCTGTCTATACCAATAATTCCCTGCTCCATAAAGCTATCCGATCTTTCAGAGACTGGGGACGTGACTGTATATGTCCTTCCGGCAGGGACAATCTCTGTGGACATAGGTTTGACAGACAGTATGGGGAACTGCCTATGGGATACGATCACAAATATGTATACTCCCATTTTGGCTATAACCTGAAAGCCACGGACATGCAGGCTGCCATAGGATGCGCACAGCTGGAGAAGTTCCCTTGCTTCGTGGAGAGTAGGAAACATAACTTTGCAAGGCTGAAAGCTGCACTGGCCGGAACAGAGGACAAGCTGATTCTTCCTGAGGCTTGCGAAAATTCGGATCCCAGCTGGTTCGGGTTCCTGATTACCTGCCGGAAGGGGGTAGACAGGAACAGGATAGTCCAATATATAGAGGCCAAAGGGATACAGACGCGGATGCTGTTCGCGGGCAACCTCATCAAGCACCCCTGCTTTGACGAGATGCGCAGGACTGGGCAGGGCTACCGGGTCTATGGTGGGCTGGACAATACGGACAGAATCATGCAGGACTCTTTCTGGGTAGGTGTATACCCTGGGATGACGGACGGGATGATTGATTACATGGGTGCGGCAATCAGAAAAGCCGCGTACCTTCGATAAAGGACCATTGAAAAAATTCATGGAGGAACAAACGAGGTCAAAAGAAAGGTCTCTGAAAGGACGGTGGCTAGGTGAGGAAAATAAAGGTCGGAATAATCGGCACTGGGAATATCGGGACCGATCTCCTTTTGAAGCTGAAACGGTCGGATATTCTCGAGTGTGGGATGTTTACAGGGCGCAGTGTAGACTCCAAGGGAATCGCGATAGCAAAGGAACTGGGCGTGCCGACGTCCACAAAGTCTATACAAGCGATACAGGAAGATCCTGATTGCTGCGACATCGTCTTCGATGCGACATCCGCTAACGCACATAAAAGGAACGCTCTTATTTTGAAGGAGTTGGGAAAACTCTCCATAGACCTCACTCCATCCAGGATTGGCAGGATGTGCGTCCCGGTGTTGAACATGGAGGAATGCCTTGGAGAAACGGAAGTCAACCTGATTACCTGCGGTGGGCAGGCGACAACCCCGATAGCATACGCTATCAGCCGGATCCATCCAGAGACGAAATATGTTGAAATCGTGGCGACGATTGCGTCCAAGTCTGCTGGGAAAGGGACACGGGACAATATTGATGAGTTTACTCAAACAACGCGGGACGCGCTCACTGAATTCACAGGAATTAAAAATACAAAGGCCATTATAATCCTAAATCCGGCAGAGCCCCCAATCACGATGCACAATACTATCTATGCGTTAATTGATAATCCGGACATGGATGCCATTACGGCAGCAGTTATTGATATGGAGAACGCCATCCGAAAGTATGTCCCAGGGTACAGGATTGTCATGCCACCCACTTTTGAGAACGGAAGGGTCACGACCACATTGCAGGTCATAGGCCTGGGTGACTATCTGCCGAGATACTCGGGGAACCTGGACATCATAACATGTGCGGCCGTGGAAGTAGCTGAAAGCTATGCGAAGAAAAAGCTGGGAGGGGCATTATATGAGTAGGCTGATGATTTTTGATTCGACGCTCAGGGATGGGAACCATGCGGTGAAGCACCAACTGTCAGCATCAAATATAAAGAAGTATTGCCAGGCGATGGATGGAAGCGGCGTCAAGACTATCATTGTCGGCCATGGAAATGGCCTGGGGGCCTCATCGCTACAGGTCGGCCTGGCCGCGCTGGATGAGAGGACAATGCTACAGACAGCGAAAGCGAATCTGGAAAAGACCAGGCTAGGGGTATACATGATTCCCGGGTTTGGAACCATAGAGGACAACCTGAAGCCGGCGATTGCAGATGGGGCAGAGGTCTTTGAAATCGGCTGCCATTGTACTGAAGCCGATACAACGAGGGAGCACATTGAGTTTTTGAGGAACCAGGGGAAGGAGACATATGGTGTTCTTATGATGACGCACATGGCCTCTCCGGAACGGTTGTTGGAAGAATGCCAGAAGATGCAATCGTATGGGGCGCTAGGCGTTATATTGATGGACTCGGCGGGGGCTTTTACCATGGAGAGGGTGCGCTGGGTAATCTCCAGATTATATAATGGGCTTGACATCCATATCGGGTTCCATCCACATAATAATATGGGTATTGCCGTAGCGAATGCCTGCATAGCGATTGAAGAGGGAGCGGATATCATAGATGGGACATTAAGAGGGTTCGGGGCAGGGGCGGGCAACTGCCAGTTGGAGGATTTAGTTGCGCTACTTGAAAAGAGCGGGAAAAGGACAGGGATAAATTTCTACCGGATGCTCGATGCCAGCGAAAAGGTGATGCCAGAACTCATGAACAAGGACATGGGGCAGGATCCTATCAGCATCGTCAGTGGGCAGGCAGGCGTCTTTTCAGCATTCAGGACGCATGTCATAAATGCAGCCAGGGCCTTTGAGGTGGATCCAAGGGACATTCTGGTTGAAGTCGGCAAGCGCAAAGCTGTGGGCGGACAGGAGGACATGGTCGTAGAAATCGCAAAACAATTGAGTTGCAGCACGAATAACGATAGCCTGAGCTATCAGCTTAGTTCTTTATTGTAGAGGAAAGGGGCAAGGATGAACATTTCAGAATTTATATTTGATTATTATGCGAAAAAAGGAATCGATACAGCATTCATGGTGACTGGCGGACAGGCGATGTGGCTGAACGATGCAATCGGGAAGAACGGCAATTATGATATTATCTGCACTCATCATGAGCAGAGTGCCGCCATGTCGGCAGATGCCTATGGGCGCATAAAAGGGAAACCAGCTGTGACGCTCGTAACGGCGGGACCTGGTGCAGTGAATGCAATGAATGGTGTGGTCGGTGGATACACGGATTCATCGCCGATGATTGTGATTTCCGGCCAGGCGGCCTTATCATTCGTGCAGTACCAGGAGGAGACAGGAATCCGCCAGTATGGGGTGCAGGGGATTTTCATCAAGCCGCTTGTTCAGAATGTCGTCAAATACTTCATAACGATAGATGATCCCCAAAAAACAGAATATTATCTAGAAAGGGCATACCATGAAGCCACTACCGGAAGGCCGGGGCCGGTGTGGGTAGACGTGCCGCTTGATATCCAGAATACCCAGGTAGATCCCCGATACATGGAAAAATATGTCCCTGAAGACAGCATGGAGAGCAGGGGCAGCATAAAGCAGGCCATATCCAAGGCATATGAGCTGCTGGAGCATGCAAAAAGGCCAGTGTTCATTGTTGGGCAGGGAGTAGCGCTGGCAGGTGCGCGTGAAGTTTTTTATAATTATATAAGTAAGGCCAGGATTCCTGTTATCACGGCCAGGCTGGGAATCGACCTCATCGAGTCCGACAACGATTTATATGTCGGAAGGCCAGGGAACTATGGCGAACGGTCGGCGAATTTCGCGATACAGAATGCGGATGTAATCATTTCCGTTGGCTGTAGGCTGGCCTCGTCGTTGGTGGGACATAACCCGAAGCAGTTCGGAAAGAATGCGTATATCTATGTAGTTGACATAGACCAGAAAGAGCTGGACAAGCCGGGGCCGAACATCCGGTACAAGCTGAATGCTGATGCCAAAGACTTTTTCACTAAGATGGATGCAACCCTAGGAGAACATGTCCTGCCGGACTATTCCGAGTGGATTGCCATATGCAATGGCTGGAAGGAAAGGTACCCTGTCGTCCTACCTGAATATAGGGATGAGAAACCGATAAATTCTTATTATTTTATTGACAGGCTCTCGCAGCTGTCGGGTGAGGATGCGGCCATCATGTGTGATACGGGATCCTGTTTCCATGTCGCATGCCAGACATGGAAACTGAAGAAAGGACAGAACTACCTTACGACCGGAGGGCTGTCTTCGATGGGCTACTGGGTCGCGGGAATCGGGGCATGCCTCGCAAACGGCAGGAAAGATACCCTTGTAATTACGGGCGATGGTAGCCTACAGATGAACCTGCAGGAGTTCGCCACTATCAAGCACAATAACCTTCCGATTAAGACTTTTATATTGAACAATAACGGTTACTTGCTCATCAGGCATACGCAACATAATTTCATGGAGGATAGGTTCGTGGGCGAGAGCCCAGCTACCGGGGTCTGGTGTCCTGATGCCATGAAGATTGCGGATGCATATGGGATAAAGGGGGTACGGATAGAGTCTGTCGATGAGGTCGATTCAAAAATCAAGGAAGTATTAGACTACGATGGCCCAGTCATCTGTGAGGTGATGACCCCGGAATGGCAGTTGCTCATACCCAGGGTCACGTCAGATAAGCTCCCAGACGGAACGCTGAGGTCAAGGAACTATGAGGATATGTTCCCGTATCTGCCTGAGGAAGAGGTAAGGGCAAACATGATAGCCGAGAAGGGGCAGAGATGATATGCGGATGGCTATAAAAGTAAATATAGACAAATTTTAAGAATAAGGTAGATTGCATGAACAATATCATCAGAAGGGATTTGGAAGATATATATACCCAGGATATCAGCTGGGATGATCTTAATGGAAAAACTGTTTTGATAACGGGGGCTTATGGGATGCTAGCCTCTTATGTTACATATATGCTTTATTACTTACATGAAGAAAAAAACATTTCTGTTTCGATTATCGTGGTGGTGAAAAGCAAGGTTAAGTTCTTGGATAGATGCAACATATTTTCAAGGGCAGACTATCTTACGGTTATCGAAAATGACTTAAGTAATCCCCTAAAAATAGAAGGTCCCTTAGACTATATCATCCATGCGGCATCGCTGGCAAGCCCCCGGTACTATGAGACATGCCCAATAGACGTGATCTTGCCTAATATAATCGGGAATTATCATCTGCTTAATTTAGCAGCAGAAAAAGGGATTAGCGGATATCTGCTTTTCAGTACAGGGGATATCTAT
Source organism: Acetatifactor aquisgranensis (assembly GCF_943193215.1). Taxonomy (NCBI): domain Bacteria; kingdom Bacillati; phylum Bacillota; class Clostridia; order Lachnospirales; family Lachnospiraceae; genus Acetatifactor; species Acetatifactor aquisgranensis. The sequence goes on from NZ_CALPDH010000003.1 coordinate 40,910, forward strand.
GGATCGGTAAAGGATGTAACGGACATTACTGAGGATAGCTACGGCACGGTAGATACGCTCGATGCACATAATTGCTACAGTGAGAGCAAACGTATGGCAGAGACTATGTGCATGGCCTTTTTAAGACAGAGAAAGGTGCCAGTGAAAATTGCGAGGATTTGGCATACATATGCTCCAACGATGGATATCGACAACGATCCAAGAGTGTTCGCCTCATTTGCTGGTAATATACTTAGGGGCGAAGATATCGTGATGAAAAGTGATGGTTCGGGAAAGCGATGCTTTTGTTATATTTCTGATGCCGTGGCAGGGTATTTTACCATTCTGCTGAAAGGGGCTGTAGGCGAGGCGTACAATGTTTGCAACGAATCCCAGTTCGTTAGCATGGCAGATTTAGCAATTAGGCTTGCCCGCTTATATCCTGAAAGGAATATAAAAGTAATAAGGAAGAAAAGGAATAAGGATGAGCAGTATAGCGAAAATATCTTGATGCTGGGGCAAGAAGCAGTGCCGTCGTCTGATAAATTGAAAGGACTTGGCTGGAAACCGACAGTTGATATCGAAACCGGATTCAACAGAGTAATCAAATATAAGGAAAGCGAGCAATAATGCCATGAAAAAGGTAAGCATGCTGATACCGACATATAATGAAATAGAAAATGTCGGACCGCTGAGCGAAGCTATTATTGAAGAATTTGAAAAACTTCCACAATATGATTATGACATCGTGTTTATTGATAACGATTCTCGTGACGGCACACGCGAAAGGTTAAGGGAATTGTGCGCTTCAAACAAAAAAATTAAAGCGATTTTAAACGCAAAGAATTTTGGACAGAACAATTCCCCATATTATGGCATCACACAGACGGATGGGGACTGCACCATCTTGATGTGTGCAGACTTTCAGGATCCCATCGAAATGATCCCCCAACTGATACAGGAATGGGAAAACGGCTATAAAATCGTAAGCGCGATCAAAACAAGCAGTAAAGAGAATAAATGTGTACGGTTCCTCCGAACCTGTTATTATAAGATGATAAAAAGGTTTTCGGATGTTGAACAGATAGAACATTTCACTGGATTTGGACTATATGACAAATCCTTTGTAGAAATCATGAGAAAGCTAGAAGACCCTACCCCGTTCTTGAGAGGAGTCGTTGCAGAACTAGGATTCAAACGGAAGGAAATACCATATGAACAACAGCTAAGGCGTAACGGAAAATCAAAGAATAATTTCTTTTCATTGTATGATATCGCAATGCTGAGCTTTACATCCTATACGAAGATAGGGCTGAGGCTAGCGACATTTCTTGGGGTAGGTATTGCTTTTTTCAGCTTTATGGTAGCCATCGTATATCTAGTCTATAAACTATTATATTGGGATACCTTTAGCGCAGGTATGGCACCGATGGTAATTGGTATATTTTTTCTAGGGGCAGTACAACTGATTTTTTTAGGCTTGATAGGTGAATATATCCTTAGTATAAACAAGCGTATCATGAACCGGCCGCTTGTGATTGAAGCGGAAAGAATCAACTTTGAGGATAAAAAGTAGATGATGCTATACTATACCAAAAAGGCAGGAAATGAACGATGTTGGATATGAAGTTTTACAATAAGAAAAAAATATTAATTACCGGCCACACCGGCTTTAAAGGTTCCTGGATGTGCCAGATTCTCCTGATGGCCGGTGCCCAAGTAACAGGATATGCGTTGGATCCGCCCGCCAATCCCAGTCTGTTTAATCTATGCCATATGACACAGAAGATTCATTCTGTTATAGGTGATGTCCGCGATCTGGCCCATCTGAAAGCTGTTTTCGCAGATGCCCAACCAGAAATTGTCATCCACATGGCTGCCCAGCCCATTGTAAGGGAGTCTTACAAAGATCCGGTATATACCTATGAAACCAATGTTATGGGAACCGTGAACATTCTGGAATGTGTTCGCTGCACTCCGTCCGTAAAGTCTTTCCTTAATGTTACAACAGATAAGGTATACCTGAACCGGGAATGGGAATGGGGTTATCGGGAAAATGAAGAATTAAATGGATACGACCCTTATTCCAATTCCAAATCCTGTTCTGAGCTGGTGACCGGAAGCTACAAAAATTCTTTCTTCTCCGGCAGTGGTGTTGCCATCTCAACGGCCAGGGCCGGAAACGTAATTGGAGGCGGAGACTTTGCCGCTGACAGAATTATCCCCGACTGCATCCGCGCCGCAAAAAAGAAGCAGGACATTATAGTAAGAAATCCGGCTTCAACGCGCCCTTATGAGCATGTTCTGGAGCCGATAGCAGCATATCTGATGATTGCGAAGGCTCAGTATGAAGATGCCGGCTATGCTGGAAGCTACAATGTAGGACCGGATGAGACGGACTGCTGGACCACAGGGGATTTGGTGACTTTATTCTGTAAAAAATGGAACGAGATGTCCGGTGATTCCATCAAGTGGGTCAATCAATATGATGGCGGTCCACATGAGGCAAATTTCCTGAAATTGGATTGCTCTAAGCTGAAGCGCACACTGGGATGGCATCCCAGATGGAATGTGGAGACTGCAATGGAAAAAATCATTGAATGGTCTTTGGTTTACTTTGATAATGGAGACATTCCGGAATGTATGAGCAGGCAGATTAGGGAATTTTTCGCCCCCAATTATGTCAACATTTAATACAGACAACGGAGCCCGAACATATGATGAATGTTTTAACAAAAATGATAATACGTAATACCGGTAAGCTTTTAAAAAAAGACATCAACGACCGCACCCTGGAGAATATCACCCAGTTTATCCTGTTCGGCATAGTGGGCGTATCCAATACCGTCATCAGTTATCTAATCAATATTTTTGTTCTGTTTCTGCTACGCTCCTATAGCCTACCCTGGGACTACATTGCCGGCAATATAGTAGCCTTTCTGCTCAGTGTGCTCTGGTCTTTCTACTGGAATAACCGTTTGGTTTTCGTACAGAAGGAAGGACAGAGCCGCAGCCTGTGGAAGGCTCTGCTGAAGGCTTATGCTGCCTATGGATTTACCGGCATTCTTCTAAACAATATCCTGTCCTGGTTATGGATAACGGTATTCCATATTTCCAAGTATGTTGCGCCGCTGATTAATCTGATTATCAGTGTCCCTTTAAATTTTGTAATCAATAAGGTATGGACTTTTAAGGAAGAGAAAAAATAAGTTTATAATACAGTCCAAGAGACCCATTCCCCACTGCTGTATTTCGCAAGGAGCTTACGCATCACGCCCTCCGAAAAAAGCCCCTCATCCACATCCCGTTCATTATCCCAGAGGTTCCAGCCCAGTTCAGCCAGCAGCTCCGCCTCCGTCACTGCGAAAGGGACATCCGTCAAGCTGGTCTTGTTTGGGCTTGGCTGCAACAGCAAGGCACAGCAGGATGCCGAAAAGGATATGGCTGTTATCCCTGCGCTTGTCCGGCATGGCCTGGGCGAGGGAATCTGTAATCCCCCGTCTTTTCATCGTAAGGATGATGTCATCTATCAGGTTGGGAAATGACATTTCCGCTGCATCTATTTTTCCTGTGCGTATCGCTTCGTAAACCTTTTCCTTATCTTTCTGGCAAATCTGTATCATAAGCCACCTCTGCTTTGGTATCATAGGGAATCCCCCATTTATTATAGCAGATTTTTCAAGACATAGCCAAAAGGCTTATTGAAGTTTGAGCGAAAATAATGTTGCTAACCAGAACAGAATTATGTTAAACTATACAAGCAGAGCCAAAAACTGGTCAAAGAATATGGAGAGCAAATCATATGATTCGTAGTTTTTCATGTAAAAATTTTCGGAATGTCTTTTGCGAAGATTTGGAATTTGCAAAGATAAATATACTGATTGGTGCGAACAATGCAGGAAAGAGCAATTTTATCAGGGCATTGTCTTTTGCGGCTAATATGGTGAGCAATCCGAAAGCGGAGACAACAGGATTTTTGTCAGAATTGAAGCGAAACGGATGGAATACTGCTGTAGACAGGCATGCCCATGACTCATCGTTTCGATTTGTCTGGAATCTTGAGCTGCTGAAAGGGCGTTCGGTTGTTTACACGCTCTGTGCGAATGTTGGCAAAAAAAGAGAGGAAAACTATATTGCGGAGGAATCCTTAGACAGCTCTGAGGCGCGGGAGGGCGCTCTTGTGCCATATAATTTTTTCCGGTGCCATTCTCCTAAATCGGGAATCGGAGCCTTTTCAACGGCAGGAATGACAGGGGCAAAGAATAAACGGTTGTATACAGATGTCAACAAATATGAATCGGTGCTGCTGCAGATGGACAATCTTTTCTTTGAGAAGAAAGAGTTGTTCAGTACGCCGTTTGTGCGCGATGAGATACGCAATGTGCTTGAAGCCATGCGCATATACTTCCGCAGCTTTTTCTCCTATTCCTGCACGGCATTTAATATTGCGGCCATCCGTGAAATGCAGGATGAACAGGCTGACGGCAGTTATCTGAAAAAGGACGGCTCAAACTTTGTCAATGCCTTTGTGAATACGATGAATATGGATCCGGGATTCAGGGATAAGTATTTATCTGTGCTGAAAAAGCTTGTAAATTCCTGTGAAGACATCCGTGTGCCCGAGGCCGGGGGGAAAATATGGATGGAACTGAAAATGAACGGATATTATTTCCCTTTATCGGAGCTTAGCGACGGTACGATTCATCTGCTACTGCTATTGCTGATGCTGAATCTTCCAGAGCATAATGGCATTTCGATGCTCGCCATAGACGAACCGGAAATGAATCTCCATCCGGCATGGCAGAAATTGCTGGCAAAGGAGATATTGCGTTGCCAAAGCTTTAAACAGTGCTTTATCAGCACGCATTCGCCAGATTTTTTGGATGAGTTTACAGATGGATTCCTTTTGGGCGAGGTAGGGATATTTGTCTTTGACCCGCTTAGCAGAATTCCGCTGCGCAAGCTGGATATAGAAGAAATGAGGCCAGAGCTAGGGGAATGGACGCTTGGCGATTTGTACCGCATAGGAGATCCGATGATTGGAGGGTGGCCTCAGTGAGTGAAAAGAAGCGGGTAGCCTGTTTTTTTACCGCAGGCTATACAGAATTGAACGCTATGAAGTCGTTTATGCGGAAAATAAATGACGGAGTTGAATACATCCAGCTGTGTCCCATTGGACCAAGAAAAAGTAAAGGAGCTATCAAAGATAGGCATAAACATCAAATTTTAAAAGAGCAAAACGGAATGACTGGAGAAAAACTAATTGACTTTGCGGCTGAATTTATAGGGAAAAAGCGATTTGAAGAGGAAGGCTATGAAGCTATTCTGATAGAGGACGACAAGGATGGACGATTCCTTTCGGTGCAGGAAGACGGCACAGGCATTATCGATGAGGATAGCTGGAAATGCTTTAAAAATAGGGTCATAGAGCGTTTGAATAAAATACGCCCCGATATCCCTGTCATCTTTTTTTATGCGGCACCGGAAATAGAGGCATGGTTTTTGGCAGATTGGAGTAACGGATTTGGCAATGTATATAAAGATGTCTACACAGTGCGTCAAAATGAATACTTTAGTATAAAATTCCGCAAGTATGTGAATGACAGTATTTTGACAGATACATATAGAAATTGTATTGAGAGATATGGTTATTTTGAAGAAAAATATAGGAAACTCAGTGCAGAAATTCAACGAGCTCTTCAGGAAATCGATTTCCTGGAAGATTACATGCCAGAAAAAGAACATCCGACAATCTCCTATTCTAAAGACAAGCAGGGAGGGATCATGTTGGAGTGCGTGAATCCCAAAACAATTCTGCAGAATTGTTCTTTCTTTTTTAAAGATGGCTATCAAAGTCTGCAGACGCTTTAGTTTATGATAATAGCATCCATAGTGCGGCAGACGTCTACGCTTTCCTGCAGGATGGCTTCAAGGGCGTAAACGGTAGATAACACGTACCTAGAATTCCGCAAAAAAATATGAGAGAATACCTCTAAAAGCAAACAGAGTATTCTCTCATAATTATTTCATTTTGATTGCTCCGCAGCTTATTCACATATGAAGATAAGCTGCGGAGCAGTCGATCCGTGGATTCTGTATCGGAAAGAAGAACTGGGTTATGATCGATACAGTTGCCGGTGCGAAGTCCAGCGCGATCATCTACAGCATTGCAGAGACCGCAAAGGCAAACGGCCTGAATCCATACGATTACTTTGAACACCTTCTTACCGAGATACCGAAGCATTTGGACGATACTGACCGCAGCTTTCTGGATGACCTGCTCCCCTGGTCACCGAACCTCCCTGCGAAGTGCCGGAAGCTCGGTAAGGATGAGGTGAAATAAGACTGGAGCAAATCTGTTTCTATCATACAGGTTTGCTCCAATTTTGTATAGGTACCTACTATCTACCGTTTACTTTACCAAAGCAGAAGGTTATCCACATTCGCTTTTTCTCCCGTTTTCTGCTATAGTAGCCCCATGGAGGGACAGTAGATGAAACATGAGAGTCCTGAAGCAAGGCGCATCCGGGAACAGGACCGGTACATCCGAATCCAGGAGGAACAGCTGGATGTGTGCAAGGAACAGCTCAAGGCCCAGGAGCTCCTGATCGAGGAGCAGGCCCAGGCACTGGCGCTGTTTGCAGAAGCATTCCGCGGAGAAGGGAAGTAAAGGCAGGGAGGGGCAGGCCGCATGAACGACAGGGAATACTTTCTGACAACTTCATTATCCTATCAGCTGCAGGCCGCCCGCCGGGAGCTTGCCAGTTTCCGGTCAGAGGAGGCCTACCAGAAGCTGCGCGCGGATTACGAAGGGATTATCCGGGAGAAGGACATCGCCATCAAGAAGCTGCAGAAGGAGCGGGACGGATTCTCTTTCTCCCGCAAGAAGATCACGAAGCAGTGGATGGACGTGCTGGAGGATGTCCGGAAAGAGTATGAAAAGGAAATAGAAAGGCTGAAAAAGGCTATCGCGGAGCTCCTGGACATAGTGGCGAGCCTGAAGAACCGGAACTGCGAACTGGACGAAAAAAGGAAGAAGGCGCTTTCCGATTATTATGAGGCTGCGGTGAAGCTGGAGGAGGCACAGGGCCTCATCGTGAAGCTCACGGCGCAGGTGAACCATGATTATGAGAACTCCTCCATGCCCTCCTCCAAATGCATCGGCCGCAAGAAGATCGTGAACAACAGGGAAAAGACCGGCAGGAGACCGGGCGCCCAGGCAGGGCATCCCCACCATCCGCGCAAGCCGATGGAACCGGACCGTGTCGTGGAGATAGCGGCGGAAGAAAAGTTCAAGGACAGCTCAAGATATGTCCCCACCGGTAACATCATCTCCAGGCAGGCGATAGGGATCTCGATCGTCCCGGTGGTCACTGAATACCGCACAGCGGAATTCTATGACAAAAAGAAGGGAAGGAACGTGCATTCCGCATTCCCATGCGGGGTGATGGATGACGTGAATCATGACGCCTCCATGAAAGCAGTCCTTTTCCTCCTCAACAGCAGGTGCAACGTGTCCAAGGAACAAAAAGAGTTCCTGGAGAAGACGGCGCAGTCCGTCCGTGACGGACGGGGCGCTCTCGCCTTCCGTCGGGATGATAAGCGGGCTGTGCCGCGGGTTCTCAGCGAAGGGCAGGCAGGAACAGGACAGGCTGTTCGTGGCGCTCCTTGACGCGCCGGTGATGCATGTGGACGGCACAGCGGCAAGGGTCAACGGGACCAACAACAATGTGGTCGTATGCAGCAATGGCGCGGCGACCATGTATTTCGCAAGGGAGCACAAAGGGCATGCCGGAATCAAGGATACGCCAGTGGAGGCTTTTGGCGGGATCCTGATCCATGACCATGAAGCATGCTTCTACAGCTATGGCTCCGACCATCAGGAGTGCATGGTGCATATAGGACGCTATCTGAAGGACAGCATAGAGAATGAAAAGAGCCTCACCTGGAACGGGCAGATGCTGAAGCTGATACAGGAGATGATACACGAGAACAACATGGCCCCGGCGGAGGGGATAGCAGAGGAGAAGATCGCCGGATTCGAGGCACGGTACGATTCCATCGTGCAGACAGCAGCGAAGGAATATGAGGACTCCCCTCCGTCGGACTATTACAGGGACGGGTACAACCTGTACCTACGGATGGTGGAATATAAGCATAACCACCTCCTGTTCCTGTCCAATCCCCTTGTGGATCCCGATAACAACCTCTGTGAACGGAAGGCCCGGATACTGAAGGGGAAGATAAACCAGGCAATCTCGCTGAGGAGCTTCCGGCATCTGGAATATTTCTGCGAATGCCTGAGTGTGATCGACCATCTCGCAACGGATGACAAGAACAACCTTTATCAGTCCATAAAGGAGATCTTCAAAAGGCCAAGGCCGGCCAAGCCAAAACCAGAAAATATAGAACCTTCTAATACAGCACTGCCTGCGTGAAAGGTAGGAGAAGGGGCTCATAAGAGCCCCCTGTTATCGTGTCTTATTTCCTCGCCCCGTGAAAAGTAACCTTTCATCCGAAAAATATTCATTAAAATACGATTTCAGCCTGTCCAGGACAGAATTTTTCATGTATAATAAGCGGTAGATACAAACTCATCTCTTTTCGTATGGTTTTTGTTTGACGCTCTAATTATACAATAAAGAACATGGGTTTGTATCTTTATTTTTGAAATTGTAAACTGGTGATATTAAGGAAATCCCAACTACAAAAATAACTTCAGTAAGGCATAAATATATTGAGAGAAGAGGATAATTATGGTATTATTCATTTAAACAAAAAAGCAATGCCATATCAGATAGGTGATAGCAGGAATGGAGAAAAAAGTAAAACTGCCCATAGGGATTGAGAATTTTGAAAAAATCCGGACAGAGGGCTTCTATTATGTGGACAAGACAGGGTTGATAAAGGAACTGTTGGATAACTGGGGCGAAGTGAATCTCTTCACTCGTCCCAGGCGTTTTGGCAAGTCCTTGAATATGAACATGTTGCAGTATTTTTTTGAATATGGCTGCAAGGTGGAGCTTTTTGAGGGACTGGAGATTGGCAGGGAGAGGGTATACTGTGAACAATACATGGGGAAATTCCCCGTAATCTCGATTACCCTGAAAGGTGTGGAGGCAAGGGACTATGAAAGGGCGAAGAACATGTTGCGCTCCATTATTGGGGACGAAGCCATGCATTTCCAGTTTCTTTTGGAGAGTGCAATATTATCAGCCGAAGAGAAAGAGCGTTATCGGAAATTGATTTCTATCGATTCAGACAGCCAGAGGCAGTTTTCCATGCCAGACGACGCGCTTATGGATGCCTTGCGAACCTTATGCAGGCTGCTATACAGACACTATGGACAGAAAGTTATCCTCCTGATTGACGAGTATGATGTGCCCCTGGACAAGGCCCAGCAGTACGGTTACTATGACGAGATGGTCAGCCTGATTCGAGGGCTGTTCGGGCAAGCCCTGAAGACCAATGACAGCTTGCATTTTGCCGTATTGACAGGATGCTTGCGCATCGCAAGAGAGAGCATCTTCACAGGTTTGAACAACCTGAAGGTATTTTCCGTGACAGATGCCCGCTTTGCTGACCGGTTCGGCTTCACAGATGAGGACATAAGGCAACTGTTGAAATACTATAATCTTGAAGCCAGATTAGATATAATAAGGAAATGGTATGACGGATACCGTTTTGGAAATACAGGCATCTACTGCCCATGGGATGTCATAAACTATGTGGATCTGCTGCTGGCAGAACCAGAGGCCCTCCCTCGCGCCTATTGGATCAATACCAGCGGCAACGATATAGTCAGACGGTTCATTCGGATGGCTACCTCCAGTACGAAAAGGGAGTTGGAGATTATGCTTGCCGGGGAGTCAGTCACTCATCGCATCCATCAGGAGCTGACTTATCGTGAGATTTACACAAATATAGAAAACCTTTGGAGTGTGCTCTTCACTACCGGTTACCTGACTCAGCGTGGAGCGGAAGGCGCCGACATATACCGACTGGTCATTCCCAACCTGGAAATCAGGCAGATTTTCGAGGAACAGGTCATGGAATGGTTCCAAGAGGATGCCAGAAAGGATTCTCCTAAACTGGATGCCTTTTGTAATGCTTTCCCAAAAGCGGATGCCGCCGGAATAGAGGCACAACTTGGCGCCTATCTGCGCAGGACCATCAGCATACGGGATACCGCCGTGAAGAAGAGCCGGAAAGAGAACTTTTATCATGGCATATTGCTGGGGCTGTTAAGTCACCGGGAAGACTGGGCCGTGATATCCAATGCGGAATCCGGAGACGGATACAGCGACATTCTGGTGGAGTTGGAAGAGGATAGCATCGGCATTGTGATAGAGGTCAAATATGCGGAAGAGGGAAAGCTGGAGGAGGAATGTGCGAAGGCCCTCGCACAGATAGAGCAGACGGGCTATGATACAAGGCTTCGGGAGGATGGGATGAACACTATTATCAGGTATGGAATTGCATGTCATAAGAAAAAATGTAAGGTAAAAGTGCAAAAAATATCCTGAAACCACAGAAAAGGACTGCGGTGATAAATCCGCCTATAGTGGTGTCCTTGGGCAGACAGTAGCCGCCGTATCCAAAGGAGGGGGTGTTGTAATGGTTGCCAATCCTGGAATCCAGACAAATGCCCTCTATAATCTGCTTTGTGTCCAATCCTTTTACTTCTGCGTACGTGTCCAATTCATTGAAAAAGCTACCCTAAGTGCCAGATTATGTTTTGTATCATACCATAATTATTTTGCCGCTTTAATGCTTTCATATAAATCAAGGTGCTATTTTAAGCTTTTTTGCTCTCAAAATTCTCTCTCAACTCATTTTTTTAAGATTTCTGAGCACCGCTAAAATGGCGATTTTCGCTTAATCAGTTGACGTTAAATAATACAGATTATACGGAATGGTTGAATACTCTTTGTGAGGAAAAATACCACACAGGAATATTCAAGTTCTTGGGGCAATAACCCAGATCACCCGCTCCTCGTCCTTGCCCTAGCCAGAACGTCCTGAGCTTTAGAAGACGTATAGGACAGAATGGCAACACAGCGATTCTCCCAGGCAATACTTTCCTCAAATGTCCCATTCGGCGAATCATCCATACAGAAATCTGGGTCATAGCCAATTCCAATGATATCGATGCAGTTCTCCGGTACACCCGCTTTCACCAGTATATGCTTTACTTTCTGAGCCCTTTCAGCAGACAGGGATATCGATCCGTCATTCCAGCTGGAGGTAGCCCCCACCAGAAGGACCCTGTCATCCGGGTAGGACTGGAAATGGGATATATACACTTCCAGGGATGATTCCAGTTCTTCCTCAGAGAGAAGAGGCTCAGCTGAATTGGGATAAAAGAATATCTGCTTTTCTGTAAGTTCAGGGGGCAAAGGCGATTCTGCTGTGTGGCTATCGGCATCTACAGTGTCCTCGGAATCCTTGGCATCATCATCAAGATTCCATTGCACAGGGGTGACATACTGTGTGCTTTCTATGGATCCATGGGAGCTGGTTTGTAGAAACATGCCATATTTTTCATCTGAGCTTGCTTTGTCTGATGAAAGTGCACCTGCCCTGATCAGCAATTCGCCCCAGATGCACTGTAGGTTCTGCACTGCCAGTTTGCTGAGCTGCTCCTGTGGCTCGCTGACCTGCCCCAAGCCATACCAGGTTACATGTACGCCATTCAAATTCGGTAATTCCGCCTGGCGCTCCAGATTGTCCAGCATATCGGACAACATTGCGCATGAGTCAGTTCCCCCTTCTGACAGCTGGCTGGAATTTAACAGCTCAAGGTATTCTCGGGCAAGGAAGTTTACACAACCGCTTGTGCTTAGGCCTGTGTCCAGAATGATGATTTCTTTTCTTACAGCTGTTCCCGTAGAAATTTCCAGTGTATTTAATGCCTTTTCCGCAGCGTGAAAGGCCTCCAGCAGATCCGTTTCCGGGTCGTCAGCGGTACATGCATCTAATGCTTCCAGAAATTTGTCAGTCTGCGGCTGGAGGAAATCCCTTTTCCATGGAGTCTCATTTTTCGTATAAACATTTTTGGAATTGGTTATATAGTCTATATCGTAGCACCCCAAAATGCCGGTTTCGCTTTCATCAGCTAAAAGGGCTGGGTGGCCGTCTGCCACAATGATGCATGCATTTCCGAATGAGGAATAGGCTTCCTCAATGTCGGCACTTAATGAAACATCAAAATGCGCACTGTTTGCATGACTGCCAACCAGAAGAACCAGGGCGATGGGCGTAACCTCTTCCGATTCCTGCTGTCCGCAGCCGGCCGTGCCGGACAGGGTAAATCCAAGTATAAGCATAAGGACTGTAAGTTTGACAGATTTCATGGCAGTTCCTCCATAAGTTTATTTTTTCTTCGTTGTATATATACTTGAGGTCTGTATGACGGTAAATGTCTTTAACGCTGTCCGCAGGGCGTATATTTCTTTTTGAACATTCTCATAACAGGCCGTTTCCTCTTTCGCCAGACTGTCCTCCAATGTTTTCTCGTCCTTAAATTCCTCCAGACAGGCCATGACCTGTGATTTGCGGAGCTGGAGCTTGGCTATTTTTTTAGAACGCTGTAGTAATTCGAAATGTAATGGATTCAATGTGAGACATCCGATGGTTATGCTCACCAGGCTTGTGATGATCGGTGAAACACACATAAATATCGTTATTGCCAGGCCGGTCTCTTCGCCGGTTTTGGAATCGACATAAGCAACATTCATTGTCAGAATGCGGAAGACAGCATTGGCAATGATGCCCAGGCCACAGGCTGTAAGCGAAAAAGCCAGCGCCCAGTTGTGGATAAGCCTGCCCAGATGATAACATTTCAGGCAGAGCGCATAGCCAAGATATAGCGATGCGAGGTCGAACGCGATAGCAAGGGAGGCCGTGATTGCAAAGCGGTTCGCGTTGCTTTCAACGACTGTCAGGTCAATGATTTGCTTGAAGCCGATGATATCGATTAGGGCCAATAATACCAATGCGGGAAATGACGTGAACTTACTTGTATACCAGGTATGTGCCTTGCGGATATTATCGAATAAATGCTCCTCTACAGACACATTGAATGTGCCATCTGCCTTTAAGTTTAACAGTTTACTCATTTTCGTCCTCCTCGTGCCGGTTTTCGCACAGCACCATCGCGTTTTTGAGCGGATCCGATTTGTCCACCAACTGCTTGAGTGTATTGTACTCTAAAGTGGTCTCAACGATTTCCTCGTCCAGCCTCCTCAAAAGATTCTCCAGCCTGACTTTTTCAAAGGCTCTCCTATGAAAGTACTGCTTGATGATGTATGCATTGTCGTTGTGCGCTGTCTCTAACTGGCGCAAAAGCTTTGCGGTATATTTTTCGATTGTGCTGCCGAAATATTCGGTGCAGGCGCTGGCTGAAAGTCCTTGCCGTTCGAACTGCTGCATTTTTTTCTCGATGCTTTCCTCGAAGCGGCCGGCGCTTTCTATGACTGCTCTGAGATTCATCTGAGTGATGTTGGCCGCACTGCATGAAATGTTCCGGACAGACTTGTTGGAATTATGAGTTCGCTTCATAGTATGTTCACCTCGCTAATGAATCAAATGGTCGATTGCGATAATGGGTGGTATTTGGAGGCGGTCTCCGCATCCGTGGAGCACCCCATTCCAGTAAGCGGCGATTTTAGCCCTCAATACACTGCTTAACTGTTCGCTACGCAGACTTTCCAACTCCTCCTCTGCATTTATGTAGGATGACAGTTCCTGCTTCCTGGTTTCAAGAATAGCGATAGTCTGTTCTGCGCTGTTTTTTTCATAATCCGTGGGCAGGGGATTTTGTCTGGTCAACGCCGCAGCAGACTGCTGAATCTGTAGCTGCAAGACGCTTATACCGGTTCTGGCAGACGTGGTGGAATCGCATAGGCGCGCTTTTTCGGTCTGAAGCGCCAGCCTATAGGCTTGTATTTCCTGATAGATATAGGGAGATGAATATACCCCATGCTCATCTGCGCGGACAACATTTTTCCTGGCATCATGTCTGCCGCGATGATACAGGTAAAGCCTGGTCCAGAACTTCAGCCGTCCTTTCCTGCACTGCCTCAGATATGCATTTTCAGAAGTTTTTCTCATACCAATCAACGCTCCTTTCGGCTCAGCGGCTTTCTTCCGGGCCGCCCGCCTCTTATGACGTATATCGGCTAAGGACAGTATGTGCATCTATATGTGCAATAGCATGTTCGCGTTTTTTTCGATATTTATGCAACCTGCACATAAGTTCCATAATCTGCACATTTTGCTTGCCATTCGACATGAAATGCTGTACTATAATCCTATAGTCAACTGGCAGCATGAACTTGTACATAAGAACATGAGGGGAATTTGAGATGGACGAAATTAAGAAAGCGGAGGAAGAGATTACTAAAACTATCCGAAAGAATATAAGACTGCTTATGCAGCGGCATGGTTTGGTGCTTTCTCGTTTTTGCGAGTTTCTGGAAAACAGCGGAGAAAAATCGTTTCACAGGTCTACCTTTACAAGATTTATGAATGGGAAGGTAGGCAGAGTAAATATTGCTTTTTTGGTTTCCTGCTGCTATGTATTTAAGCTCTCTCTGGACAACTTGGTAAGCGAAAAGTTCAATCCGGATGAAAATGTTGAGAAATTCCGGGAGACCTACAGAGAGGCATTAAATGATGCTGCTGTTGCCCGGGAGCCTGAGCCAGATTGGCAGGGAAGTGAAATATTTATAGAAAATCCTGCATCTCCGCTGCTGGAAAAGTATATGCAGACATACCATTGCTACTATCATTCAACAGTGTCTTCCGAGAATGCCTCAGATAATATACTGGAATCTCTGATATCCGGGACGCTTGACATTAAGCCGGATGGCAGGCGGTGCAAGGCGATATTGAAAATTGATACAAAAAAGCTGGATTCGGATGGGAAACCGGATTACAAAACATACAGCGGGCATGTGGTCTTATGTCCTTCTGTACAATCGGTGAACTGTATCCTGACACTTCCGGAGGGGGAATTTTGCTTTATCATTTTTCGCTACTCGCATTTAAATCAGGCGAAGCAGGAATGCCGGCTTGCGGAAGTTCTGTCTATATCTTCTAAGTTAGATAAAAGATGCCCGGTGATTCACCGTATGCTGTTAAGCAATGAGGAAATCAGAAAGGAAGACATGGAAATAATCGCGCCGCATTTATGGCTGAACAGTACAGAAATCCTGCTCAATGACAAGGGAATGTCCAAGTTGGCGGGACTGTCAGAAGAATATGGCCGGATAGTGGATGAGGCAATCGAAAACAAGCCAGAACATATGTTCCGGCTTGACGAAAATACTGTAGAAAAAATTGCGGAAAAATATTTAGAGCCGGAAGAGCTGCCGATGTTCATCACCAGCCTTCGGTCATGTTCCCTCACCAAAAGATACAATAAAGTGAATAGGATAGCCGATCAGAGAATGCATGACGTACTATTCCGGCGAGGATATTTCCAGGGAACATCCCCATCCTCCTGAGCCCATCCTGTTCAGGGGCTGTGATTATACTGGCAAGGGAGCGCTTTGCATAATGCGATACCATGCAACTATCCGTCATTTCTGACAGGAATGGAAGACAGGTGTATCCTTTGACAAATGTTATACAGTTTAATCTCTTTTGAACAAATCACGCGTATACACCTTATAGGATACGCCGTCCAGACAGGCATCATAGCGATTTGCGACAATGCAGTCTGATTCCTGAAAGAACCGCTCTAAATCATTTACGACCGGACTTCCGAAAAAAGTGCTTCCATTTTCAAGCGAGGGCTCGTAGATGATGATGTTAGCCCCCTTTCCCTTGATGCGTTTCATGACGCCCTGTATAGAGCTCTGGCGGAAATTGTCGCTGTTGCTCTTCATGGCCAGGCGATAGACGCCGACCGTTATAGTTTTTTCATAGGATTTATCGTAGTCCAATTTGTCCGAATAAGAGTAGTAACCGGCCTTTTTCAGCACCTGATCCGCTATGAATTCTTTTCTGGTGCGGTTGGACTCTACAATGGCCTGAATCAGGTTTTCTGGAACATCACGGAAGTTGGCCAGCAATTGCTTGGTGTCCTTGGGCAGACAATAACCGCCATAGCCAAAGGAAGGATTATTGTAATGGTTACCAATCCTTGGATCCAGACAGATGCCCTCTATAATCTGTTTCGTATCCAGTCCTTTTACCTCTGCATAAGTATCCAGCTCATTGAAAAAGCTCACTCGAAGCGCAAGATAGGTGTTGGCGAACAGCTTTACGGCTTCTGCTTCTGTAGAACCGATTAAAAGAACAGGGACATTTTCTCTTAATGCTGATTCAGAGAGCAATGAGGCAAAGGTCTCAGCTCGTTTCCTTGCGACATCGTTTGAGGTGTCATATCCTACGATGATTCTGGAGGGATACAGATTATCGTACAATGCTTTTGTTTCCCTCAGGAATTCGGGGCTGAACAGGATACGGTCTGTTTGCATTTGCTTGTTCAGCTGTGAAGTATATCCTACCGGAATAGTAGACTTTATTACGATTGTTGCTCGTTTATTGGCTTCAAGAGCAGCCGTTACCACACTTTCCACTGCGGAGGTATCAAAATAACTGCTTTTGCTATCGTAATTTGTGGGCGCTGCCACGATGATGATATCTGCGTTGCGGTACGCTTCTGATGCCTGTGCGGTAGCCGTCAGATTTAGCTTTTTTTCTTTTAGGTATTCTTCTAATTTTTTATCTTTGATGGGAGAGCATTTTTCGTTAATTAATTTTACTTTTTCGGGGACAATATCTACTGCTGTGACAGCGTTCTTCTGTGCCAGCAAAACTGCCAGTGACAGGCCTACGTAACCAGTCCCTACAACGGTAATGTTCATGCATTGTTATCCTTTCTGTTTCGAGGCATATTTATCTTTGCCTGTTCTGTATTATACAATAATCACCACCCCTTTCCCTGCGGCCCGGCTGGCTGAACATAACCTGCTCATCGAGCGCCGTTTGATAAGCCTTCCCCTGAAGCAGATTCTCCATCACCATCTTTACCGCGGGACACCCCTCGCGAATCAGTTTCCCTGCCAGATTATCAGAACTGGCGTTTGGCCGGCGTGTTCGATGGAGAAGCAATATCCAGCATACTCAGGGTAAGCGTCTTGCCAAAGCGCCAATCTCCTTTTCCTGCCGGAACAAATAATCGCGGGATGCTGTTTATGGATATAATGGTAGCATGCCCGTTTTTATTGTGCAAGTAGTTTTTCGGACTTCTTTCCCTCCAGGGACTTATCCCAAACGCCAACCATATTATATAATGGTATTTTGATAATAGAGTTTGCTTTTGACTCTATTGTCAAACAATCTTACCAATTACAAAGGAGGAAAAGACAATGAGTACGTTAACAAAGCTAATCGAGGAGTATCTGCAGTACTGCCAGGCACGGAAAGGTCTGGACACCAAGACCATCCGGGCCTATCGGGCGGATTTGAGGGATTTCGGACTGTATGTGGAAAGCCAGAATGGGGATTTCCTGAAAAAAGAGTCCATAGGGAATTATGTGGACTTCCTGCACAGCGAAAAAGCGCCCCGGACCGTAAGGCGGAAGATTGCCAGCATCCGCGCCTTTTATCATTATCTTACCTATATGGAGGAAATAGCGGAGAATCCGCTGTACCGTCTGGATTTGACCTTTCGGCTGCCCCAGAGGCTTCCGCGCTACATCCCTAATCATGTCATGAATACTTTCTACCAGGAGCTGTACGCCCAGAAAGAAAAGGCGAATACGCCCTATCAACTAAAATGCGCTGTGCGCGACATCGCCGTAATCGAGCTGCTTTTCGCCACCGGCCTGCGGATTTCCGAGCTGTGCGGGCTGAAGCGGGAGGCTGTCAATCTGTACGACGGAGAAATCCGTATCCATGGAAAAGGGGACAAGGAGCGAATCCTGCAGCTGACAGAGAAAGCCACCATCAGCGCATTGGCAGAATACGAATCGCTTTTCCAGGCGGAAATCCGGAGGAGCGAGTACTTCTTCTTAAATAAATACGGGCATCCCCTGTCCGACCAGTCGGTCCGGGACATGATCAACCGCCTCGCCGGCGCGGCATCCATTTCCATGCATATCACGCCCCATATGTTCCGGCATTCTTTCGCTACCTATCTGGTAAATCAGGATGTGGATATCCGCTGCATCCAGGAAATGCTGGGCCACAGCTCAATCCGCACCACAGAAATCTATACCCATGTGGACAAGGCCAAGCAGCGGAATGTATTGGAGGCCAAAAACCCCAGAAAACTATTAGATATGGAAAATGTCCGATAATTCATTGCCTTTTGGGAAATGATATAGTATAATATGGCAGTGAAATAAAATCAACAAATGCCATAGACAAAGGGGACGATATGCTGAATAAAAAATCGATTTTGATTACGGGCGGAACAGGGAGTTTCGGAAAAGCCTTTACTAAGTACGTCCTGGAGCATTATGAACCAAAGAAGATTATCATTTACTCCCGGGATGAGTACAAGCAGTTCATCATGCAGAACCAGTTCAAGGAATATGCCTCCAGGATGCGTTTCTTCATCGGCGATGTGCGCGATAAGGAGCGGCTCGCCAGGGCCTTTAACGGAGTGGACTACGTGGTGCATGCCGCGGCGCTGAAACAGGTGCCTGCCTGCGAGTACAATCCTGCTGAGGCCATCAAGACCAATATACACGGCGCCCAGAACGTAATCGATGCGGCCCTGGACAGAGGAGTAAAGAAAGTGGTGGCCCTGTCCACGGACAAGGCGGTGAATCCGGTGAACCTGTACGGCGGGACTAAGCTGGTGTCGGACAAGCTGTTCATCGCGGCCAATGCCTACGCCGGAAGCCAGGATATCTGTTTTTCCGTCGTGCGCTACGGCAATGTGGCAGGCAGCAGGGGATCGGTCATTCCTTTCTTCCATGACATCATCCAGAACGGCGGCACAAAGCTGCCGATTACCGATTACCGGATGACCCGTTTCTGGATTAGTCTCCAGCAGGGTGTGGAGCTGGTGATAAAGGCCTTTGGGGAGGCCAGGGGCGGCGAGACATTCATATCAAAGATTCCCTCTTTCAAGGTCACGGACCTGGCACAGGCGATGCTGCCCGGGTGCGGGATGCCGGAAGTGGGAATACGCGAGGGGGAGAAGCTGCATGAAATCATGATAACAGCGGAAGACTCCATGAATGCCTATGAATATGACAAGCATTTCATCATATATCCTCAGATGGTCTGGGACGAGAGGCGGCGTGCGGTTCCCACGGGCAAAAAGGTGCCGGAGGGGTTTTCTTACAGTTCAGGCAAAAATACGGAGTGGCTTAGCGTAGAGGATATCCGGAAGCTTTTGGAAACAGTACGGTTTGAGTGACACTTGCGATTCAAAGGCGGCAGATGACCGCCTTTTTCTTATCTTTTTTACTTTTCCTAAAAAGAACCGATAAAAATTTTATGTTTCCTGGCATTTTTTTGCCCCAAAAGGACCAAAATGAGTCCCATTGCATTGCGCTTTCGAGGTAAAATAAAAGAAAAAAATGGACCAGAAATGGTTCAGAGCAGAGGTGCAGTTTTGATACAGAAGATAAAACAGGACAAAAATGGAAACATAGGGAAGAACATCAGGGCAATCAGACTTGCCAAGGGAATCGGGCAGACAGAGCTCGTCCGTATGCTGGATTTGCGGGGAATCGCGATTACCAGGGAATCCCTCGTGAAGATTGAGCGAGGCGTGCAGCATGTTTATGTGCAGCAGCTGCGCGGAATCAAGAACGAGCTGGGGACAAGCTATGAGGAGCTGCTGAAATAGACTGCCCAAATGCCGACAGCGAATCCGGCCGGGATATGGCATGAAATCCGGTCATAGGAACAACTATATATGGCGGCTGGAGAGTATGGGCGGAAACCTGATGGAAAAAGGGGTGGCGGCTTTGGTTTGCAGGGCGCCACTTTTGCATTCGTGTATTTTTCGGAACAGAATTCGACGATTCCTGACTATTTTCGCTTTAGGGATTGACAAAATGGACAATATAGTGCAAAATGATTACAAAGTTGTAATCTAATTTAAAGGAGGAAAACATTTTGTCAAAATTACTGAAAGCATTATCGAACAACAGGAGAGAGGATGTACGTGCCAGATTGGCTCAGCAGGACGAGGAGATTGTCCGGCTGAAGACGAAAGTCAGGAAGCTGTATGTGGAAAACGACGATCTGGAGCGGGAGAACCGTCAGCTGAGGATTCGGAACGGAGAGCTGGATGTGGCTTACAACAGCTTAAAGGAGATACTCCGCAAGCGCAGCGCCCGCACATCGTGAAGCCGGAAGATGTGAAAGCGGCAAAAATGTTTTGACAGGACTATTTTGATGTAGTAACATGGTATTGTACAAGAAAAGGAGGTGAGTGAACCATGAAGGCTAATCACAAGATTACAGGAGCGGAACGCGAAGTCATGGAAGTGCTGTGGGGACGTACCGAACCGATGCAGACCAGAGAGCTTCTGGAGGAGATGAAGGAGAGAGGGAAGAAATGGAAGAGACAGACCCTGAATACTCTTCTGTTCCGTCTGGAGGAAAAAGGCATCGTAAGCCGGAAGCGCGCCTATGTGGAGGCGGCCCTGACCGAGGAAGAACTGCTTCAGGTACAGACCCAGGAGCTGCTGGACGATTTCTATGGCGGGGAGTATGGGAATTTCTTTGCCGCCCTTACAGGGAACAAGGAAATCGACAGCGAGAGCAAGAGCCTGCTGGACGGCTTGATGAAGAAACTGAAGAAGAAATAGCGAAGGGGGACGGCTTGGCACGAGAGGAAAAACTTAGGGTCAGGCTGTCCATACCGCCATATAAAAGGGGAACCGCGATGGCCGGGCTTCTGTGCTTTGGGCGGGAAGCCCGGAGGATATCGCGGGAAACGAAATGCTTCGGTTTTAGAAGGGCCATGCTGTTGGAATTTGTGGATGGCGTTCAAATGCTGGAGCCGCTGATGGCGGCGGCGCGGAATCCGGGCGTAGTCAGTACGGCGTGCATAGCCGGCGCGGCATATAGGATTGGCGCGAGGAAAGCCGCCTGCCAGGGAGGATGTCCCGGGGCAACGGGTCACAGCAAAGTACGGAGAAAGAACATGCTGTCTGCCGGGCGAGAAGGGCTGACGGGCGGACGGTAAGCAGGAACATGAAAGAGAAGTTGTATAAGAAAGGGTGAATTTACTTATGAAGACAAGAAAAATGAGAAATTTGAAGAGAACAGTTGTGGCAGGCCTTGCTGCTTTTATGATGCTGGCTGAGTCCGTTACGGCGTTTGCGGCTCCTGCGGATGCCCATGATGAGGGATGCGAGTGCGCGGAGCATGGGGCGGTTATCCTTTATGATGAGCAGTTTGTGGATATGGAGGGGAATATTACGCCGGTTAGTGAGGTTAGTCCGAGATTGATTTGCCCTGGACATAATATTGTAAGTGGGTATTATCAAACACATGTAAAGAATAGTAAGGGTGGATGTACGGTCAAAACATATCATAGTACGCAATGTCTATACTGCGAAACAATATGGCTTGGCGATTTATGCGCTATAGATGAGTATGCGACATGCCCGCATGCTAATGTAAAGTAAGGAATAGAGGATTTAAGGATAGTATCTATCAGAAAATAGATGGCTTTTGTACAGAAACTTTGATTTGATATATGGTAGATAAGAGAAAATGGGAATTAGCGGCTTCTGCAGTGAGGGGTCGCTAATTCCATTAGGATACATGAGGAGAGATAGAGAAGGCAGAAATGGGATATTTATTTTTGATGACCTTTGCCGGAAGTGCCCTGTTTATTGGATATCTGTGCTGGAAGAAATTATTGGAGAAGTCCATGACACAGTGCGTGAAGTATAGAGCGCTGATGATAGTAATGTTAGTGTATGTGGTGCCATGGAGATGGATTAAGGCTATATATAAGTGGATTAGTAATTTTTTCTTGCCTCAAAAAGTGGCTGCAGATGCAAAAGCGTTAATTAATATTGCGAATATAGAGGTGGAAGAGAATTTCTATCAAACAAAAGAATATCGACT
Source organism: Acetatifactor aquisgranensis (assembly GCF_943193215.1). Taxonomy (NCBI): domain Bacteria; kingdom Bacillati; phylum Bacillota; class Clostridia; order Lachnospirales; family Lachnospiraceae; genus Acetatifactor; species Acetatifactor aquisgranensis. The sequence goes on from NZ_CALPDH010000003.1 coordinate 62,957, forward strand.
ATTAATGTTGATAATATTGGCATGGTTTGCCATTGCAGTATTATTCATGCTGACTCGACTAGTGAAAACTTTGAGGAAAAGTCATGCACTCCATGCGTTGGCCATAAAGTGTGAAGATAAGAATTTGGAGCAAACGTTGAAATGTCTGCAAGAAACGATTCGGTACAGACACAGGCCTGAGATAGTATGGACACGAGTGGATAATGAGACTTTTACGATTGGTACTGTCAGGCCTGTTATTTTCTTGCAGAAAGAATATGCAGAGGGAGACCTTTACTGGATTTTGAAGCATGAAGTGACTCACATTGTTGGGATGGATTTGTGGGTGAAATTATTGTTAGAGTTTGTATGCTGTCTTCATTGGTTTAATCCATTAATATATCTGCTGGAACACGAAATTAGATACTTATGTGAGACAGCTTGTGATGAGAGAGTGATAAAGGGGTGCACAGAGGAGGACTGTCAGGTATACACAGATATGCTGAACAGGAATAAGGGTAATAAAAGTTTGAACGTTCCTTTTAGCAGTACTTTGCGAGGGGATGATGAGATTGATAAACGCATAGCCTTAATGAAAAACAGGAAAAATATAAGAACCCGAGAGAAAGCGATTGCGATATGTTTTTTCGCATTTCTGGTATTTCTGAATTCGTTGACAGCTTTGGCGTATCCGAAAGTACATCATGTGAAAAATGCAGTTATTGAAGCGGCAGAAGATTCTGTAGATGGCGGCAACTTTTGGATATATGATTATGCAGAAGATGGATATGGCACATTTATGGATGCTGTTTTATATGATGAGCAGTTTATGGACGAAAATGGGAAAATTTATCCAATAGATTCTGAGTCTGAGCAAGGGACTAATATCAGACATGATACGATAGCAGGTATTGTTCAAATACATCAAAAGGATAGTGAAGGTGGGTGTACAATTGAGACTTATGAAGGGACCAGATGTACAGAATGTGGTATGGTGTGGAAAGGTGATTGGCTTCGCAGAGCCAGAAAGTTCCCTTGCCCACATTGATTATATTCTGCACAAGTATAAAAAGCTTTTTGACTAATAGAGGTTCATCCGTCCGCTGCAGGCAAGAATATGACAGTTGTGTCAATGACACCAGTCAATGGGGAAGAACTGTGTATGATACAGATGATAAGGCTGCTGAATAGATTTCCAAGCAGGGAAAACATACTAATGTTTCCCCGCTTTCTTTATACAACAAGACCAAAGTCCATAATAATACAGCTCTTCGCATGCAAAAATACAGAAGGACAGAAAGAGGCATTTCATTGCGTTTGAAGAAAGCCGTAAGGAAAAATACAATAAAAAGCAAAACACAGCTGGTACAGGCCCTTCCTTTCTTCTACAAATCGTTCTATGATTCAATCACACATACGTGTGTCAAATCCTCGCCCAGCCTTTCAAGGAGAATTGAGCGGACTTGCTGCTGCCATATGCCGGAAGAGTTGGTGGCTTACAGCTGCAAAAACTTCTCTGTCAACATTTGTCGATGACTTTCTCTTTACAAGAAGTCAATATTGTCTTATGATAGTATGTATAAAAGGGGAATCGGAAAGGGCGGTAATAGCGTTAGCTAGACCGCCATTTTCGTATCTGCAGACTATACTGCTCCGCCCCCCCCGGCTTTACAAGCCAGAAGCCTAATCCGGAAGCCGAATCTGAAAGTATTGGAATTCTTCTCACAATCTGCTATAATGAAAAAAGTCTGACGAACCAGTACCATCCAAAAACAAATCCCCCTAAAAGGAGGCACCCCTAAATGAAATACGACTATCTGATAGTAGGCGCCGGCCTCTTCGGCGCGGTCTTCGCCCAGGAGGCAAAGAAAAAAGGCAGGAAATGCCTCATAGTAGAGCGCCGCAGCCACATAGCCGGTAATATCTACTGCGAGGAGATTCACGGCATCCAGGTGCACCGCTACGGCGCCCACATTTTCCATACCTCAGACAGGAGAATCTGGGACTATGTATGCCGGTTCGCGGAATTCAACAACTATATCAACTCCCCCATAGCCCGCTATAAAAAAGAGCTCTACAACCTGCCTTTCAACATGAACACATTCAGCAAAATGTGGGGAATCGCCACGCCCGACGAGGCGAAAGCCATCATCGAATCCCAGATTGCTGATTTGGGGATAACGCAGCCCGGGAATTTGGAGGAACAGGCCCTCTCTTTGGTAGGCCGAGACGTATACGAGAAGCTGATAAAGGGGTACACTGAGAAGCAGTGGGGCCGCGACTGCCGTGACCTTCCCGCATTCATCATCAGGCGCCTGCCTCTGCGCTTCACCTACGACAACAATTACTTCAACGACAGATTCCAGGGCATCCCCATAGGCGGCTACACAAAGCTGGTGGAGAAGCTGCTGGAGGGCACCGAGGTGCGCCTGAACGTGGACTATCTGGAGCACCGGCAGGAGCTGGACGCCCTGGCCGGCAAAATCATCTACACAGGCATGATTGACCAGTTCTATGACTATGCGCTTGGCGTCCTCCAATACCGCAGCGTCCGTTTCGAGACCGAGGAGCTGGAGACGGAGAACTACCAGGGAAATGCCGTGGTGAACTACACGGAGCGCGAAGTCCCCTACACCCGAATCATCGAGCACAAGCATTTCGAGTTCGGCAAGCAGCCCACCACCATCATCTCCCGGGAATATTCCAGCGAGTGGCAGAAAGGCGACGAGCCCTACTATCCAGTGAACGATGAGCGGAACAATGCCCTGTACGAGCAGTATAGGGCAAAGGCGGAGAGTGAGAAAAAAGTCATCTTCGGCGGCAGGCTGGGCGGTTACAAATACTATGACATGGACAAAGTAATAGCGGCGGCGTTAGAGCTGTGCGATACAGAATTGGGAGACACAGAATGAAGATAGGAGGCAAACGGTATAATGAACATTATCTTACTGTCAGGAGGCAGCGGCAAGCGCCTGTGGCCCCTGTCCAATGACATCCGCTCCAAGCAGTTCGTCCGTATGCTGTCAGACGAAAACGGCGGCTTCGAGTCTATGCTGGAACGGGTCTACCGCCAGATTGCCGCAATGGATTCCCAAGCGCGTATTACCATAGCCACAGGAAAGAAACAGGTGAGCCTGATTAAGAATCAGCTGGGAGACAAAGTGAGCGTCTGCGTGGAGCCCTGCCGCAGGGACACTTTTCCGGCAGTCTGCCTTGCTGCCAGTTACCTGAGAGACGTGCAGGCAGTGGGAGAAGACGAATCCGTAGTGGTGTGCCCGGTGGACCCTTATGTGGAGGCATCCTATTTCGAGGCCCTGAAAGAAATGGCCGGGATGGCGGCGGCAGGCGGCGCGAACCTCTATCTGATGGGCATCGCCCCCACCTATCCCAGTGAGAAATACGGCTATATCATCCCCGCATCCACCAATCGGGTAAGCGGCGTGGACACTTTCCGGGAGAAACCGGACGCGGCCACGGCGGAAAAGTACATTGCCCAGGGAGCCCTCTGGAACGGCGGCGTGTTCGCGTTCCGGCTGGGCTATCTGCTGCGGAAAGCCCGCGAACTGCTGGACTTCACGGATTACCGGGATTTAGACGCCCGGTACTCAGAGATTAAGAAAATCAGCTTCGACGTAGCCGTGGCAGAGCAGGAAAAGGAAATCCAGGTGCTGCGCTACGAGGGCCAGTGGAAAGACCTGGGAACATGGAACACTTTTTCCGAGGCCATGGCCGATTACGCCCTGGGCCGCGTCATGCTGAACGAGACCTGTGAGAACACCCATGTGGTGAACGAACTGAATATCCCCATCCTCTGCATGGGCTGCAAAGATATGGTAATCGCCGCCAGCAATGACGGCATCCTGATTTCCGACAAGGAGCAGAGCAGCTATATCAAGCCTTTTGTAGAACAGATAGAACAGCAGGTCATGTATGTGGAGAAATCCTGGGGCAGCTTCACGGTCCTGGACGTGCAGGAGGACAGCCTGACCATCAAGATAGCGCTTCTGCCCGGACATGCCCTCCACTACCACAGCCATGAGCATAGAGATGAGGTCTGGACAGTCATGAGCGGCAGGGGAAAGGCCGTGATCGACGGAGTCTGGAGGAACGTGGCCCCCGGGGACGTGATTTCCATGCCGGCAGGCTGCAGGCACACTGTGTCGGCGGACAGCGAGCTGAAAATCATAGAGGTGCAGATGGGCAGAGATATCTCTGTGGAGGACAAGCAGAAGTACGAATTGCCTTTTCAGGGATGATATGTTATGATAGGACAAAATGAAATGCCTTGATGGACGCGGCTTTTCGCGGGCAGACAGGGCAAAGGAGATGCTGTAAATGGAGCGATTGGCGATATTCGGCGGGATTCCGGTGAGGGAGACGCCTCTTGGCTATGGAAGACAATATATCGACGAGGATGATATCAAAGCAGTGGCAGAGACGCTGCGGAGCGATAATCTGACCTGCGGCCCGAAGATTCAGGCAGTGGAGGAGAAGATTTGCGAGGTCACGGGCGCGGAATACGCCGTGGCGGTGAGCAATGGAACCGCGGCGCTTCATCTGGCCGCGCTGACGGCAGGATTTCAGGAGGGGGACGAAGTCATCGTCAGCCCCATCACATTTGCGGCCTCGGCCAACTGCATCCTGTACTGCGGCGCGAAGCCGGTGTTCGCGGACATCAATCCCGAGACCTATAATATTGACCCGGCATCCATCGAGAAGCTGATTACGCCCCGCACCAAGGGAATCGTGGCGGTTGACTATACCGGTCAATCTGTTGAGCATAACGCGATCGGGAGCATCTGCCGCAGATATGGCCTGACGCTGATTGAGGATGCGGCCCACGCCATCGGTACCAGATATCAGGGCAGGCCCATCGGCAGCATCGCGGACATGACCTGCTTCAGCTTCCACCCGGTGAAGACGATTACCGCCGGCGAGGGCGGGGCCGTTACCACAAATGACGAAAAGCTGTACCGCAGGCTGCTGCGCCTGCGCGCCCATGGCATTACCCGCAGCCGGGAAGAAATGGTACACCCCACAGATGCCCTGTGGTATAATGAGCAGGTGGAGCTGGGCTTCAACTATCGGATGACTGACATCCAGGCGGCGCTGCTTGTGAGCCAGTTCGGAAAGCTGGAGAAGTTCGCGGCACGCAGGAAAGAAATCGTGGCCGGATATGACGCGGCCTTTGCGGAGATGCCGGAGATTTTTGTGCAGCGGGAGATACCGGAATCGGATACGGTGCGGCATCTGTATATCCTGCGCCTGAAGCCGGAGGCGCTGAACTGTGACAGACGCCAGTTTTTCGACGCGCTGCGGGCGGAAAATATTTACTCCCAGGTGCATTATCTGCCGGTTTATTGGCATTCCTATTATGAGAAGCTGGGATATGAAAAGGGAATCTGCCCCAACGCGGAGAAATATTATGAGGAAGTGATGAGCCTTCCTCTGTTCTACGGCATGACGGATGCGGACGCGGAGGATGTCATTTCGGCTGTGAAGAAGATAGTCGCGCATTACCGGAGATAATGGAAGGGATAAGCGCAATGCTGGAAGGAACAAGGACATGAATCGTGCAGAAGAGAAGAATCAGAGGAGGAACCGTATCATAGACGCGGCGGTGTTCGCGGTACTGCTGGCAGCGGTATCGGCGGTCACGCTGTATCTGTTTTACGGACAGACCCAGTGGAATGTGGACTCTGATATGGAGGCATATATTCTGGAAATGCAGGGCCTGGAAAGCGGCTATAGCTTTCCCTACCCTGTATTTTTCAAGCTGGCGGCTCTGGTTCACCTGTTCGCGTCTCCGGCCCTGTCCGTGGCCATAGCTGCCATGCTGCTGAACGGGCTGGGGATGGTGGTGACAAAGCTGGCTTTCAACTATCTGGCGCTGCCTGAGCTGGCGGCGAGGATCCGCGGGGAAGCGGCCCGGATTATTCTCAGCCTGCTGGCGGTATCCCTCTTTTTCATTTCCATGCTGTACCCGCCAGGGGGCATTTACCTGCCGGGAATCAAGTTCCGGTATGTGGGAGTGTTCTCGGCGAATCCTTTCCACAATGCCACCTATATGGCGGCCAGGCCCTTTGCGATTCTGGCGTTTTTATGGTTCGTGAGGCTGCTGCCCGTATATGAGAAAGGCGGGACAAAAAAGGATTATCTCCTGTTTTCGCTTTTCCTGCTGGCGGCGACGATGACGAAGCCCAGCTTTACGCTGGTGTTGGTAAGCGCGGCAGGTCTGCTGATGCTGTACAGACTGTTCCGGTCGGGATTCCGGAATTTTGTTCCCACAGTGCAGCTGGGGCTTTGCTTTATCCCCACATTCCTTGACCTGCTGTATCAGTACAAGGGCGTGTTCGTGTCCGAGGGAGAACAGGAGCGGGGGCTGGGCTTCTGCTTTGGGGAGGTCTGGGCGGACTACTGCGACAATATTCCGCTGGGCATCTGTCTGGCTGTCGGATTCCCGCTGGCGGTACTCACGCTGAATTACAGGGAATGCCGGAAGGATACTTTACTGCGGTTCTCGTGGCTGCTGTATCTGATAAGCTTCGCGGAAGCGTTCTTTCTATATGAAAAAGGATTCCGAAAGGTGGACTTTAATTTTTCCTGGGGCTATATGTACGGAATCTTTTTCTGCCATTTCGGGTCCCTGCTGCTGCTGGTGCGGTCCACCGCAAAGGAAAAGGCGTGGAGCATATCGCTCCTGATTCAGTGGCTGGCCTATTTTTGCCATGTGGTCTGCGGGGTGTTCTATTTCCGGGACATGTTCCTTGGAGGGACTTATTACTGAGATGGCAAAGGGAAAGCCATAAAAAGAGTGGCCGACAAAAGCGGGACATGCTATAATACAAGACAACAGGGTTCGCGAAGCGGTTCCTGTTGTACAGAATGCCAGGGTTCGCGAAGCGGTTCCTGTTGTACAGAATGACAGGGTTCGCGAAGCGGTTCCTGTTGTACGAAATGACAGGGTTCGCGAAGCGGTTCCTGTTGCACAAGTTCCGCAAAGCGGAAGAAAGGGCAGTGCCAGATGGATAAAATAGCAGTATTGATTCCCTGTTATAACGAGGAACAGACCATCGCAAAGGTGGTAAGCGATGTGAGAGAGGCTTTACCGGAGGCCGTGGTCTATGTCTATGACAATAATTCCACTGACAGAACCGTGGAGCTGGCAAAGGCCCAGGGGGCGGTAATACGCTATGAGCATAAACAGGGCAAGGGGAATGTGATCCGCAGGATGTTCCGGGAAATCGACGCGGAATGCTATCTGATGATTGACGGGGATGACACCTATCCGCTGAACAGCGCCAGAGAGATGGCGGACAAAGTGCTGGAGCACGGGGCGGATATGGTGGTGGGCGACAGGCTTTCCTCCACCTATTTTACGGAGAACAAGCGCCCTTTCCACAATTTTGGCAACAGCCTCATGCGGGCAGGCATCAACAGCCTGTTCCATACGGACATCAAGGACATCATGACAGGCTACAGGGCTTTCAGCTATGAGTTCGTGAAGACTTTCCCCGTGTTCTCCAAAGGATTTGAGATAGAGACAGAGATGACCATCCATGCGGTGAATTATCATATGCAGGTGGAAAATGTGGTGGTGGAGTACAGAGACCGCCCGGAGGGCAGCGTGTCCAAGCTGAATACCTACAGCGACGGGCTGCGGGTCATCCGGAAAATGCTGCAGCTGTACCGGAATTACAGGCCTTTCCGCTTTTTCGGGGCGTTCTGCCTGATTTTGGTGGCGGCCGCGCTGCTGTTCATGTTTCCCATCCTCAGAGAATATCTGGTGACAGGGCTGGTGCCGCGTTTCCCTACGCTGATCGTCTGCGGATTCATGGTCCTGGCGGGAATCCAGTCATTCTTTGCGGGTATGATTCTGGAGGTCATGGCGGCAAAGGATAAACGGGATTTTGAATACAGATTGACGAAAGTCAGCGCCGAAAAGAGAGGGAAGAAAGATTAAATGGCAGATAAAATCATAATCGGAGCCGGTCTGTATGGCTTATATTCGGCCCTCCACTGCGTGAGAAAGGGGCAGCGAGTCGTGGTGCTGGAGATGGACGAAACGCCATTTTCCAGAGCCACGTATATCAATCAGGCCAGAGTGCATATGGGCTATCATTATCCCCGTTCCCTGGCCACGGCCCAGAAGAGCGCAGGCTATTTCAAGCGGTTCGTGGAGGATTATTCATTCTGTATCCACTCACGGTTTCAGCAGGTATATGCCACCTCCAGGCATTTTTCCTGGACGGATGCAAAGGAATTCGTCAAATTTTGCCGGGACGCGGGGATTCCCTGTGAGGCCCTGCCGGTGGAGCGGTACTTTAAGGAGGGAAGCTGCGACGGGGCTTTCCTGACAGAGGAATATACCTATGATGCCCATATACTGAGGGATTTTTTCCTGGAAGAGCTGGAGGGGCAAAAAGGCGTGGAGCTTCTCTGCGGCAGGGAGATTACACGCATCGTGAAAAGGGAGGACCGGTATGAAATCCATGCCCTGTATCAGGGAAAGGAAGAGCGGTATGAGGCCCCCTTTGTGCTGAACGCCACCTACGCTTCCGTGAATCAGGTGCTGCAGCTGGCAGAGGCGGATGCCCCTTTTGAGACATTTCCGATTAAATATGAGTTATGCGAGATTATTCTGTGCAAAGTGAATGACCGTCTGCGGGATATCGGCCTGACGGTGATGGACGGCCCTTTCTTCTCTATTATGCCTTTCGGGAAGACAGGATACCATTCCCTGACCTCTGTCACCTTTACACCCCATAAGACAAGCCATGAGACCGTGCCGCGGTTCTCCTGCATGGAAGGAGGAAGCTGCGGGAGGTGGCTGGGAAATTGCGATGCCTGTGAGAACAGACCGAAAAGCGCCTGGGAGTATATGGCCGCTCTGGCAGGAAAGTATGTCAGAGAGGAATATCAGTTCACATATGAGAAATCGCTGTTCTCCATGAAGCCTATTTTAAAGGCTTCCGAGATAGACGATTCCAGGCCTACCGTCATCCGGTATGCCACCCGCCAGCCCGTTTTCTTAAGCGTGCTGTCAGGTAAAATCAACACAGTCTATGACCTGGATGAGTTCCTGGATGAAAAATAATCAAGAATAGAATGCTGAGGGAAAGATGCTGCAGAATAAGGAAAAGAATTTTGTGTCCTGCGTGATATATCTCCACAATGAAGGAAAACGGATCAGGGATTTCCTGGAACTGGTGTGCGGTGTGATGCGGGAGAACTTTGAAAAATACGAGATTGTTTGTGTCAATGACGGCTGCGTGGACGACACGGTGGAGCAGGTAAGAGCTTTTCTGGAGGAGGAATCAGACAAGCCTGTAGTCAGCCTGATTAACTTAAGCTTCTATCAGGGAACGGAAAGCGCCATGAATGCCGGAAGAGATCTGGCGGTGGGGGATTTTTTGTTTGAGTTCGATACCTGCGAACCGGATTTTGCCCCTTCTCTTATCATGGATGTATATCACAGGGCCCTGGAGGGCGTGGATGTGGTGGCGGCGGCGCCCAGGTTCGGGATTCCGCTGAGCTCCAGGCTGTTTTATCTGGTCTATAACTGGGGGAACCGGTTCCGGGAGAAGATTGGGCAGGAGCGTTTCCGCCTGATTTCCAGACGGGCTGTCAACCGGGTGAACCAGATGAATACGTACATCCCATACCGGAAAGCCATGTATATGAACTGCGGGCTGAAAGTAGATACAATACATTATGACAATAAAGAATTGGCGAAAAAACATAAAAACAGCGAGGAGTGGGGAAACAGGAGGGCGCTTGCTACTGACACGATCATCATCTTCACTAATGTGCTGGAAAAGCTTTCCCTGGCTGTGAGCGTGGTGCTGCTGGGGGCTTTGCTGATTATGTTCGGCTATCTGGTCTATTCCGTTTTCAGCAGGAACCGTCCCGTAGAGGGCTGGCTGTCCATTATGTCGCTGATGTCCTTTGGCTTTTTCATGATGTCAGTGATGCTGACATTGATTTTGAAATACCTGTCCGTGCTTTTGAATATGGGATTTAAGCGGCAGCGTTATGTGATAGAAGGGGTGGAGAAGCTGACATAATGAAATGGACGATTATTTTTCCTGTGCTGAATGAAAGGCTGCGGCTGGAGAGCGGCGTGGTGCGCACTGTGGAGTACCTGGAATCCATCGGCTTCCGCGACTATGAAATCATCATCGTGGACAATGGATCCGAGGACGAGACTCCGCTGATCGCGCAGGGACTTTGTGAAAGGTACGAGGCCGTGAAATATGAGAGGATTTCCGTCCGGGGCGTTGGCGCGGCGTTCCGCAGGGGCGTGGAAAAATCCGACGGTGAAATCGTGGGCTATATGGACATTGATCTGTCCACCAATATACGGCATCTGGGGGAGGCCATCCGGATTTTTAAAGACAGGCCGGAGGTCGCCTATATCAATGGCAGCCGTTTCGCCCGGGAATCTGACACGAAAGGCCGGAAATGGTACCGGAGAATCACATCCCAGGGCCTGCTTATTTTGCTGAAGCTTTTCCTGCGGATGAAGTCCACGGATGCCATCTGCGGCTTCACTTTCCTGCGGCGGGAGACGGCGCTGTCTTTGGTGGAGGGCTGCAGTCAGGACAATGGCTGGTTCTATATGATTGAATTCCTGCTGCGGGCGGAAAAGCGGGGCGTGAATATACTGGACTATCCTGTGGAATGGCAGGAAGACTACAATACGACAGTCAAAATATTCAGGACAGTTATCAACTATATGGCACAGATTGCCAGATTGTTCCGGGAATTTTACATCAAGAAGAATATATAGGGAAAGGAATTGGATGTGAGCGCACATATTAAACGAATTGATTTGACAAGAGATTATGCTGCCCATCAGGCAGAATACCGGGAGGCAATCGAGAGAGTCTGCCAGGATACAGCCTTTTCCGGCGGGAAATACGCGGATGCCTTTGACAGGGAATTCGCGGATTATGTGGGAGTGCCTTATGCCTGTGGCGTGAACAACGGCACTTCGGCGCTGCACCTGGCCATGCTCGCCCTTGGCGTAGGGCCCGGGGATGAAGTCATCGTACCGGCCAACACTTATATCGCCACGGCATGGGGAGTCAGCTATACCGGGGCCATACCGGTGTTCGCGGACTGTACGCCGGATACCTGGGAGTTGGATACTGACCTGCTGGAGGCGAAGATCACTTCCAGGACCAAGGGAATCCTTGGCGTCCACCTGTATGGTCAGCCCTTTGATTACGCGGGGGCAAGGGAGGTCGCTGACAGGCACGGGTTATTCGTGGCGGAGGACTGTGCACAGGCGCATGGCGCGAAATTTGAGGGAAAGAACGTGGGCTCTCTGGGGGATATCGCCTGCTTCAGCTTCTATCCCGGCAAGAACCTCTATGCTTTCGGGGAGGGCGGCAGTGTCACCTGTAAGGAGGAGTCCTATTACAGGCATATGACCCGGCTGAAGAACCAGGGCTGCGATGTGACCTATTATCATGATGAAATCGGATATAATTATCGTCTGGAGGGGCTCCAGGGCGCTGTTCTGTCCGTGGGGCTTAGACTTCTGCCCCAGTGGACCAGGAGGCGGCAGGAAATCGGCAGGCGCTATATCAGGGAAATCGCCAATCCCCTGATTCAGATGCAGGCCCATCCTCAGAATACCGAGACGGTCTTCCATCTGTTCGTCATCCAGGTGGAGGAGCGGGACAGATTCATACAGTATATGGCGGACGCGGATGTGGAGTGCAACAGGCACTATCCTGTGCCCTGCCATCTGCAGAAAGCCTATGCCCACTTAGGGTACCGGAAAGGGGACTGCCCCAATGCGGAGCGGCTGGCCAAGCGGTGCGTGACCTTGCCGCTGTTCCCCGAGATGCGGGAGGACGAAGTAGACAGGGTGATAGAGCTGTGCAATGAATTCCGTTAAGCGGACGAAAGAGGAGCGTTATACATGAGAGAATATATCGCCAGGGATGCAGGCATTTACCTGCGCCTGATGACTTATGAGGATACGGATTTGATAGTGGCCTGGCGCAACAGCGACGCTGTGCGGAAGAACTTCATCTATCAGGAACTGTTCACCAGACAGGGACATGAGAGCTGGATTAAGAATATGGTAGAGACGGGAAAGGTAGTGCAGACGATTATCTGCGATCTTGCCACGGACAGGCCTCTCGGAAGCGTATACGTCCGGGATATCGACAGGCAGCACAACAAAGCGGAGTACGGTATCTTTATCGGCGAGGCTGCGGCCAGGGGCAGAGGGATAGGCACTGCCGCGGCCAGGCTGATGCTCCGGTACTGTTTTGAGGAAGCGGGGCTGCACCGCGTCTATCTGCGGGCCCTGGCCCACAATGGGCAGGCCATCCGCAGCTATGAAAAGGCAGGATTCGTGCGGGAGGCCTGCCTGAGAGATGATGTGCGCATCGACGGGAAATACTGCGACATCATCTGGATGGCGGCGCTGAATCCGGCAGAAGCATAGCGGGAGGCGCCGGCAGAGCGGCAGGGAGGTTAGGATGAAGGAGAATCGGTTGAGGAAGTGGTGGAAACGTGAGCGGACGACATGCCTGAAAGCGGTGATTCTGGCATGTCTGCCCGTCATTGCATGTCTGGTCTACTGCGCCGCGAAAGGGCAGAGTATCGGCCAGATCTATCTGCCCGCCTCTGAGCGCAATGATGAGTTGATTTATTATAAACAGGTGGAGGCAATCCTGCAGTACGGCTATCCGCAGGGTTATTTCGGGTTTAATGAAAGCCATGCCCTGAAGCTTTCCTTTGCCGCGTGGAGTCCGGTTCTGGTGCTGCCCTGGGTACTGTGGGGCCTGGCGTTCGGCTGGAACCTGCTATCGCCTGTCCTGTGCAATATTTTTCTGCTGACGGCAGCCATGCTTTTGTTCGGCCTGTTGGCGAAGCCGGACTGGAAACAGATTGGCATCCTGACGTTTCTGTTCTTCCTGTACATGCCCTTTTCCTGGTACATGCTCTGCGGCATGCCTGAGATTGGCTGTATCAGCATGCTGATAGTCTTCTATGGGCTGGCGGCGGCTTATCTGCGCAGGGGGAGGGCCGTGCCGCTGGCGGCGATGTTCGGGCTGGCAGGGCTGCTCACTTTGATGCGGCCTTATCTGCTGCTCTTTTTGTTCCTTCCGGCTTATTTCTGGACAGTCAGATCCGGCGCGGCACAGAGAGCGCGCAGACCGGAGCTGAAAGGATGGAAACGCCTCCTGCATGGCATTGCCGCAGGGCGGAGGGGCATCCTGGGCTCTGCGGCCATCATAGCGGCAGTGCTGGGGATTTACGGATGGGTGAACCATTTTCTGGCGGCAGAGTATCTGGAACCGCTTTTTTATATGGATTGGCTGACTGCCTTTTTTGAAAAGGGACTGCTGGGCGGCCTGCGGAACTTTTTTGGTTCCCTGTATTATTCAGGAATGCAGTTTTTGGGGCATATGCGCCAGGGGGCGGTAAGCGGGCTGGCGGCCGGAGCTATCTTCTGCTGCTATATCTTCCTGTTCCTGCTGCTTTTGTATCAGTGGTTTTGTGATTTTGCGGTTTTGCGCAGAGACAGGAAAAGGGGGCAGGACTGCGGGGAGCTTTCCGGGCAGCTGGCTTTGGAGGGGCATCTGGCGTTTGCCTTTCTGGGAATGCTGGGGGCACAGCTTTTGATGTACAACTTTTTTGACGGATGCAAGCATCTGCTGACTTTCTTGGCAGTGGGCATATTTGTGGTCAGCAGGATGCGGACAGTATATCTGAAAAAGGCCATCCTGACGGGAGCAGTGTTCGCCTATTTCTTTTTCTACCGCGGAGCCGGCTTTGAGGCCTATGAGCCGGATTTTGCGGAGCCGGCCATAACAGCGGAAATGGAGCTGTGGAACGAAGCGGCAGGAAGGGAACTTGCCCTGACCGGGGATGAGAGGCCGAATTATGACAATGTCGTCATATGGGTGTTGTCGGATGAAGTGCAGGGGGGCACGGCATATACAGGCTGGCAGTATCTGTACTCGCTGCCTGCGGGCTTCGGCATCAGCTGCTGCACATCCGATTATTGCATGGAGCAGTTCGGAAATTTAAAAAGCAGATATATCTGCGTGGTGCCCGGCGGCCCGATTGAGGCAAAATGTATTGCAATGGGATACGGAAAAATCGTGGGAAATGAACGCGCGGCGCTTTATTCCCGCCAGGGCAGGAAAGAATAAGGAGTGGCAGGACAGATGAAGAAAATCAGCTTTGTGATTCCCTGCTATCACTCGGAGCATACGCTTCCCCATGTGATAGCGGAAATTGAAGAAAAGATGCAGACGATGGAGCAGTACCGGTATGACGTGTTCCTGGTGAACGACTGCTCCCCTGACGATACGCTGGGGACTATCCGCAGGCTTTGCGAGACCCATGAGAATATAAGGGGAATCGATTTCGCCAAAAATTTCGGGCAGCATTCCGCGCTGATGGCGGGACTGCGGTATTCGGACGGGGACTATGTGGTATGTCTGGACGACGATGGGCAGACTCCGGCAAATGAGGTGGACAAGCTGATCCTGAAGCTGGAAGAGGGCTATGACGCCGTGTATGCCAGCTATGACCATAAGCAGCATTCCGCATTCCGGAATCTGGGCAGCAGGGTGAACGAGCGGATGACCCGCTCCATGCTGGGCAAGCCTGCGGAGCTGTACATCTCCAGCTATTTTGCGGTGAAGCGGTTCGTGGTGGAGGATATGATCCGCTATGAGAATTCCTATCCGTATATCATCGGGCTGGTGCTGAGGGCCACCAGAAATATCGCCAATGTGCCTGTGGATCACAGGGAGAGGGAAGAGGGCTCTTCCGGCTATACTTTCAAGAAACTGTTTGCGCTGTGGTTCAATGGCTTTACCGCCTTTTCGGTGAAGCCTCTCAGGATTGCCACCGCTTTGGGGGCAATCAGCGCGGCGGCGGGATTCCTGTACGGTTTTTATACCATTATCAAGCGGCTGCTGAACCCTGACGTGCCTATGGGCTTCAGCTCTCTGATGTCGGCGCTTGTGTTCTTCGGCGGCATGATCATGCTGATGCTGGGGCTGATAGGAGAGTATATCGGACGCATCTACATCAGCCTGAACAATTCCCCGCAGTATGTCATTCGGGAAAAAATCAACATGGATGAGTGACGGAGGGATCCGGATGGAGAGATTCTTGGATTGGTGGAAAAGAGAAGAAAGGTATGTCACGCTCATAAAGTCGCTGCTGCTTCTGCTGCTGCCTCTGGTATGCTGTGCGGCATACTGCGGGGCACAGGGACATTGGATCGGGGAGGTCTATCTGCCCTCTTCGCAGTGGAATGACGAGCTGTTCTACTATAAGCAGGTGGAGGGAATCCTGAGCCATGGGTATCCTCAGGGATACTTCGGCTTCAATGAGAGCCACGCGCTGAAACTCTCTTTTGCGGCCTGGAGCCCTGTGCTGGTATTTCCGTGGGTCATCTGGGGGCTGCTGTTCGGCTGGAACCTGTCTTCGCCGGTGATATGCAATATCGTGCTGCTGTCCCTTGCCTGTTTTTTGTATGTATGGCTTGTGAAGCCCTCCTGGAAACAGCTTGGAGCCGTGGCTTTTCTGTTCTGCCTGTATAATAACTTCGCGCGGTACATGCTTTCCGGGATGCCGGAGGCGCTCTGTTTTGTCATGCTGATTCTTTTCTATTCCCTGGCAGTCAGTTATCTGCGGCGCAGGAAAGACTATAAAATCGCAGTGTTGTTTCTCATGTCATGTACCATGACCCTCATGCGGCCATATCTGGCTTTGTTCCTGCTGCTTCCGGCTTACTTTTGGATCAGCAGGGAACGGACATGCCTTGGAAAATGGCTGAGCGCTTTGGGGTCTTTGCTGGTCATGGGAGTGACGCTTGGCATATATGCCTGCATCAAGCATTATCTTGGCGCGGAATATCTGACGCCGCTGTTTTTTACGGACTGGATAGAGGCTTTTTTCCGGCAGGGATTTGTGGGCGGTCTGCGGTTCACATTTGCGAAACTGCTGACGAAAGGACAGGAATATATCGCCTACGCGAAACAGGGAATCCGCGCGGTGAATACTACAGGGGCCATCTATGCGGGGTACCTGATCTGCCTTTTCGTATTGGCGGTACAGTGCGCGGAGGAGTGGTATGCCGGACGGCGTTCCCGCAGGAATGTGGCCGGAAGCTGCATGGCGGTCAGATGCCATCTGGCGTTTTGCTTTCTGGCCATGCTGCCGGCGCTGCTTTTGATGTACAAAACCATTGAGGGCAGCAGGCATCTGCTGACGTTCATGGCAGCAGCGGTGTTCCTGATTCCGCTGGTGGAGGCGAGATTCCATGTGAAAGCGCTGTGCCTGGGAGCGGTCTTTGCGTATCTGTATATCTACAGGGCCACAGACCCTTATGATTATCAGGTGGCTTACCTGCAGGAGGAAATCCGGGTTTCTCTGGAGGAATGGCAGGCTGTTTTTTCCGAATCTCTTGTGCTGGAGGAGGAAAATACGCCGAACTACGAAAATGTAGTCATATGGACCCAGAGCGACATGGTGGAAGATGCCCCTGTGTACACTACCTGGCAGCTATTGTATGCGCTGCCGGAGGGTTTTGGAATCAGCTGCTGTACGCGGGATTATGTGATAGAGAATGCGGAGTCCCTAAAGAGCCGTTATCTGCTGGGGCCTGCAGGCGGTGAGATAGAGCGGCTGTGCGAAGAGACCGGCTGCAGGCTGCTGTACGGTGACGGAGAAATGGTTCTGTATGAGATTCCCTGAGCTCAGCGGATCAGGCGGATCAGGCTTTTCCCGATAAGGTAACGGTAAGCGGCGTCAGGATGCACCTGATCCGGAAGATACTGGTTCCAATTGCCGCTGTCCACTCCCAAATCATGATAAGTATCCAGAACATCCACTTGAAGTTCTTCTGAGAGAGACAGGACAGAATCCACATAGTCTTTCAGGACATACTTCCCGTCTCCATGGGGTTCTGTGCCATCCTGATAATAGTGACAGTAGGAAGGGGTGCACAGGATAATCTGGGCATTGGGGAAGCTGGTCAGCAGGGTATCCACCGCGGTGCGGATAGCGCCGCGATAGGTGGCAGTGTCCATGGGATTCTCTTCAGAAGAGACAGTGAGCCCGAGAAAATAATCATTGAGTCCGTAATTTATGACAAAGCACAGATTCTCATCAGGGGAATCAGGGGGATTTTCTGACAGATAAGAAGAGACCCCCCGATATACCTGGGTTTCCTGGGGCAGGGCAGACAGATTTCTCTCGGCAAAGGCTTTCGCGATGCCGGGCAGGGCGATTAGAGCATCCGGACATTCCGCAGCGGTATTGCCGCCGTAGCCGCAGTTGTAGACAGAGGCGCCGGAAAGACCGGCGACGACTCCGGGAATGGAGGCGCTGTCCGTATAATTGCCGATGACGCTGTCCCCGAAGAAGACCAGGCGTTTGCCGGACAGATCCGGAAAGCTCTCAGGCGCGGTCCGCATTTTTCCGGTGACTGCCGCCAAATCCTCTGTAAAAAGGGATACTTTGCCCGGGACGACAAAATGCTCGTTAAAAATCGTGCTTTCCAGAAGAATCGTCCTGGCGATGGATTCGTTTACCAGCCAGGGATTTTCATAGTTGTCCGGATTCGCAAGCAGCCATTCGCAATGTCCCGGAAAGAAGAAATGGGAATTTGGAATCTCCGGTGCGCCAAGAAGAAAAGCGGAGTAGTCCGAGAGAACCTGCTGGTATTCTTCTTCCGGGAGACTGGTCCAGTAGTCTGAAGACGGATAAGCAAGAATGATCTCAAAGATGACGGAGGGGTATTGATTTATCAAATCCTCCAGTTCCTGCAGGCTGACCTTGTCCGGCCGGATGCCGAGATACACGGACAAAATGGTGTTTCCCGACCGGGCGATCCGCTTCATGTATTGTTCCATGACGGAGAAGCTGGGGATGCAATAGGATGCCTTGAAAGCCGTCAGGTCATAGTAATTCTGAAAATCCGCTTCGGAGTAGGTGTCTATGGGATACATGGACAGGAATACAGTATCATAGGCCTCTGAGGCGATTTTTTTGTAATCCTCCCTTTGGGCTGCCGGCCTGCTGAAGATTATGAAAAGAAAAACAACAGCTATGACAGGCAGCGACAGGAGGATGAATTTGAAAGAAATTGATTTACGCATACTTTTTTTCATGACGGTTCCTTTCTGAAAATAATTTGCATCTTCAGCGCGAAAGCAGTTTCTGCAGTTTCGTAATCTTTTTTACAGTTTCCAGCAGAACAGAATATAATATGCAGGATACCAAAAGGAGCAGGAAAGAGATTCCCGCATATTTGAACTGGTAAATATACTGTCTCCAGAGTATCTGATAGAAAAAGGTGTGCACCAGATAGATATTCATGGAATGCTTTCCCACAAAGGCAAGCGCCCGCCCCGGGACAGGCAGGGAGCCAGGCAGGGCGGCTGCCAGGAAAATCAGGAACAGGGCCACAGGGGCATCCACAAGGTGGGCATAATAGGCATGTATTACATAATTCTGCCTGATCAGGACGCACAGGATGAAGCCGGCGATTCCTGCCAGCCATTGAAACGCGGGATGGAGCTTCAGGTTCAACAGCTTATCCGGCCATTTCCCATAGGCGGCGCAGACGCCGAAGACCGCCACGAACAGATATCGCTGCAGATCCGGTTCCACAGTGACGGCATGGGGCAGGAAAAAGGCAATCAGCAGGATGGGATAGCCGATTTTTGCCGTGAGCCATGTCAGGAGCGGAACGAGGAAAATCAGGATATAAGCGATTTCCATATACCACCATGTGGCATTCAGCGTGGGGGTATTGAAGAACATGGACAGCCCCAGGGCATCGGTCAGCAAAAGCACTATCCCCTGCTTGTCCGTCCCATAGAGGGACTGATAATCGAACTTGTACCACCACAGCAGGTTCACACTCAGATAGAGAACGGCGAAATTGAGCATCAGGCGAAAGAACCGTTTTGCGGCCTGATTATAGGCGGTCTTCCAGAAGAGGTCTTCCGGCAGCGCGTCCTTTTGGGCCAGTAGCCCGGTGGCGATACCGAAAGCGGTCAGGAATACGAATACGGCCACACAGATATTTCCGAAGCCGGAAAAGAGCAGGAAACCTTCCCGGGAAAATGGCGCATGGTTCACCTCCAGAGATACTATCAGTTCTTCGTTCTCAAATAAATGGTAGAACAACAGGAGCAGGATTGCCAGCCCCTTTGCCATATCGGAATGATTCTTCGTGAATTGCTTCTGCATGATTCCCTCATTTCTGCGCCATGTCTTCGGAAACGGGCGCAAGCGTCAGTGTAAAGCCATACAGGAATGGCAGGGTGAACAGGATAGGAAAAGCGTATCTGGGGTGGCCGAAGAAGCAGGGCGAGGCCATACAGATTAAAAGGCTCACCCACAGGGGCGCCCCTGCGCAGACAGCAGCCCGCTGCCTGTGTCTTTTCTGGTAAAAGGTCAGGAAAACCAAGGCCCATACGCTGGCGCCTGTATTTTCAAGAAAGCCAAGCAAGGTGCGGCCCGCAAACCGGTAATAGAATATCAGCAGCTTCTCAGCGTCAGGGAACAGGCCGCCCTGCCTGATCGCGTCGTAGGTATCCGCCTCATAGCGGATGGAATTGCTGACCGCGGGGTCGAACCATCCGTACACATGGAGGAAAAAGGCTTCGAAATAGGTGCCGGGATGTTTCACGAGGCCCTGGAACCAGGCGTTCATATAGGCAATGAGCTCTTTTGCGGAGGCAGTCCGGTCGAACAGAGCTTTCACCGGGTCTGCGCTGGCCGGGTCATATTTGGCCGCCGCCGTGCCCACATCCCCCAGCAGGGCTTCGATGGAAACTCTTTCCGTATCGCTTATCTCATCCTGATAGAGCTGCAGATACCGGGCGGTCTGCTGGAAAGGCAGGGACATCATCTCGCCCGGGCTGCCGGGCGTGGCATGACAGATAAAAGCCAGAAGCGCCAGAATCAGCTTCGCGGTCACGACGCTGCCGCCAAAAGCCGCGAACAGGCAAAGGATCTTCTCGCGCAGCCCGTATTTCCGGAACAGGAAGAGAAAGCCTGCAATGCCGGACAGCAGTACCACATACAACCCATTGTTGCGGAACAGTATGACGCCAAGCTGGATAAAAAAGAACGAAATAATGAACTTCCTGTTTCGGATGCGCTCCGGCTTTTCCAAAAGCAGAGCCAGCCAGATGCAGTATACAATCACGCAGGACGCGTAGGGCACGTCCTTGACGGCAGTGGAGGCCATGTTGGAATACACCGGTGTAAGGCAGTAGAGCAGCTGCAGCACAAGCAGAAGAGAGAAGCGGGCGCCCCGGCCGGAAAGCACCGCAATCGTAGCCGCCAGCGCCGCCGCCAGCATGGTGTCCTGTAGCAGCATGTACAGGAACAGGCCGATTTCCGGGGAATGGAAAAGCGATTCTCCCGCTTTCACAAGGCCGCCCATGATCAGGGTGTGGAACAGCGGATGGTGGGTGCTGTAGCTTACATCGCCGATGACCTGATCTATCTGTCCGATGGCATCCCAGCACAGGTTGCCGGGGAAAGCCAGGATCAGGAAAGGCAGATAGGAAGCCGCCAGGATGAAAAATGACTTGGAGAAAGCATGTCTTGTGAAAAAATGCTCCTTATCGCTTCTAAAGTCATGGGAATCCAGCGCCAGACAGGCGAGTCCCGTCAGGGCGTGGAACAGACAGGCATAGCCTGCGAAAGCGACAGCAGATTTCACAAAATTGATGCCGCTGCCTAAAACATAGGAACTGTCCCCGGCCTCGTGATAGCTCTGCCCCAAAAGGAGGCAGAGTGCAAAAAAGCCAGCCGGGATTACGGAGGAATGTCTGCCGGATCCCTTTTCCGCGGACTGCCTGGCCGCAAAGCGATAGCAAAAGGCAGAGAGAACCAGCACAAGCAGGAATTTCAGGTTATATTCCCCCAGCAATTCATAGATGGAGGCAATCGCATAATCTATGGCAGTCTCATAGCGCCCCGGTTCCAGAGGGGCATGGAACACTGTACACAGGGCATACGCTGTGAGAAAGCTTTTGGCGAATATTTTCAGGCAGGCTGTTTTTGTAAGGCCGTGCGTGTTTTCTGTCATGGGTTGATTTCCTTTCCTGAAAGCTACTTCCTTATTTTATATCAACCCTGTCAGAAAGACAAGTTAAGATTGTCTATTAAGCTTGACAAAAGGGGGATGTGTTCGCTAGAATGGCATAAGAAATGCATATATAGTCCTTTTTATGGAAAGAATGTGAAAAAATGGAAATCAGAAATCGGAAAAAGAAAAAATACGCGGTCTGGCTCTTGTGGTCTGCGATAGCGGTTTATGGGGGCATGTGCCTGTATCTGTTCTATATGCAGTCGATTCAGCCCATGGTGGAGGATAATCTGTATTTCATGTCGGATTTGCCCTATCATATCAGCATGATCGTGGATGACGACTGGTATTACAGCTTTACGGCGTATATTTATCAGATTCTTCATTTCCTGGCCAGAGGGGGCACGGCGCTGATAGCCGCCTTTCTGGCGGCAATGACAGTGCTCTGCATCGGATTGACGGAAAAGCTGCTCAGGCTGCTGGCTGGCCGGGAGAGGGCGGATGCGGTGACCCTGGCGGGGGCCCTTGCGCTGAACCTGGTAATGCCTTTTTACTGGGCATATGCGGGAAACTACCGCTATCTAAGCTACCAGGCCGGCAATATCTGGCATAATTCCACGTATCAGTGCATGAAACCGCTGGCTCTGGCCGTTATGATTTATTATATTAAGGTGGAGGCGGGCTACAGGGAGCGGATGACGGTGAGGCAGTGGGCGGCGCTTGCGGCGCTCCTGTTCGTGTGTACCGGTGTCAAGCCAAGTTTCCTCACGGTCTTTGCCCCGGTGCTTGCGGTAAAGCTTTTGACGGATTTATGGAAAAAGGTTCCGTTTAAGCAGGTCTTCCTTTTGGGGAGCACAGTGCTGCCGGCCTGCGGTGTGATTCTGTGGCAGAATATGGTGCTGTTCGGGGAGGATACCGGCCATGGCATCGACTTTTCGCCCTGGTACACTTTTTCGCTCCATGCCAACAGGACGAAACTGGCGGTTCTCTGCTCTATCGCTTTTCCACTTGTGATTCTTCTGTTTTCCGTAAAAGAACTTTGGCGGGACAAGCGTTATCTCTTTGTGTGGGGCATGACAGGGGTGGGATTTGCGCAGGCGTTATGCCTGGTGGAGACGGGCAGCCGCTCCAGGGACGGGAATTTCCTGTGGGGCTACTGCATTGCTGTTTTTCTGGTATTCGTCATCAGTTTTGAAAAGTGGCTGCTGCTCTGGAAAAAGAGGGGACAGGGTCTTTTCTATAAGATAGCTTTCGGGGTTTCAGGCTGCGTGTTCGCCTATCAGGTCTTCTGCGGAGTATATTTTTTCGCGAGACTCCTGACGGGCGAGACATATTTCATGATGAATTAGGAGCATGGGTAAATTGGGAAATAATCAGAGCGGAAATGGAATAGGGAAGACGGGCCCGCGGATCCGGGAATACGCGGCGCAGGCGGCGGCGCTCATCTGCGTGGCAGTGGCGCTCTGCTGCTTTGTGGCACAGAAGGAGGGGTATCACATGGACGAGCTCCTCTCTTTCGAGCTGTCCAACGCGGAATTCAATCCCTGGATCGTGCCCACCCAGCCGGTGGGCAGGCTGGCGAAATATGTGCAGGAGGAGATTCGGGGAGCGTCTTTTGGAGAGACGCTGTCGAATCTGGCGGATACGGTACAGGACGTGCTCGCCAACAGAGGGGCCAGCAGGCTGCTGCAGTACAGGGCCGACGTATATCCGGAGCCGGTCTGGATCAGCGGGGAGCAATTTCAGGAATATCTGACTGTGGGAAAAGATGATGCTTTTTCGTATTTATCTGTATATTTCAACGTCAAGGATGACAACCATCCCCCGCTGCATTTCATGCTTCTGCATACCATGTCTTCTTTTTTCCGCAATACCATAGCGCCTTTTCAGGGCTGTTCCATCAATATTCTGGCCATATTGGGCTGCTGTATGTGCTTTTTTGCCCTGGGGGCGCTGCTGGAGAGGCATGGGATTCTGCCCCGGGGCTATGGAAAGACGGCGGGAATCTGCGCCAGCCTGCTGTACGGGCTGTCCGGAGGCGGGATTGCCACGGCGCTGCTGATCCGCATGTACGGAGTGATGACTTTTTTCTGTGTGGCCTATTTTTATCTGCATGTGAAGAAATGGCTGGAAAAGGGTTTTGAAAGGAAAAATAAACTGCTCATCGCGGTGACGGCTCTGGGATTCTGGACCCAGTACTTCTTTTTATTCTTCTGCCTTACGCTGGCCCTGGTGACGGCGGGGCTGCTGGCAGGGAGAAGACGATACCGGGAACTGAAGATTTATATCCGCAGCATGTTCCTGGCGGCGGTCATCGGCGTGGCGGCGTTTCCTTTTGCCATACAGGATGTGCTGGCCAGCGGGAGGGGGACGGAGGCGCTGCGGAATCTGGGCCGGGGATTTTCCGGTTATGGAGCCAGACTGGCTGCTTTCGGCACCTTGCTGTCAGAGAGGTGTTTCGGCAGTGTTCCGGCGGGTATTTTGATACTGCTTTGCCTGGCGGCGGGTCTGCTGCTTGTCCGGCGGAAGAGACGCGGATTGGAAGCTGCACCAGCGGGCGTATCGGGGGCTGCGCCTGGCGGCGCGGAAACTGCGCAGACCGGCGGACCGAAAAGCGGCGGCGATTTTGCGGAGGCCTCTGCCGATAGGGGGAGCAAGGCATTCTGGCTGATGCTTCTGGCGCCCTGCGGCTGCTATTTCCTGTTGACGGCGAGGATGGCCCCTTATCTGGTGGACCGCTATATTATGCCGCTGTTCGCCTTTGCGGCGATGATTCTTGCGTTTTTTGGGGCGAGGCTTTTCGCAGCACTGAAGCCCTATGGAAAATACTTTCTGCTGGCGTCCGCGCTGCTTTTAGGGGCGGTCAATGTGACGACATATGATGGGGAATACCTCTATCAGGGCTATGGGAGGCAGCTGGAGGTGGCGGATCAGTATCAAAACCTCCCGTGCATCTGCCTGTATGACGGTGTGGGCTATTATGACAATCTGTCTGAGTTTACCAGATACACGGAGACGCTGCTCCTTACGCTCCCGGAACTTGAGAACAGGCAGGACAAGGCCGGACTGGAAAGGGAAGACGGAATCATAGTATTGAAAAAGCCCGAGGTGGAGGAAGAAAGCGCGCTGGCGGCCCTGGAACAGCATGGCCTGAAAGTGGAAAAAGTCCTGTTTTCCGAAGAGGAGAGCGTTCATGGGGATACCATCTATCTCTGCGTATTTTCTTAAATTTTTTTGAAGAGTTTATGATAAATATTCCTTAATTGGGAAAACGTGATACAATGAAAGGAAGATTCCTGACAGGAGAGGGCGGCCCATGGCGCAGATTATTAGAAAACTGAATGTTCTATTGGATAAAAAGCAGAAACATGCCATGGCCGGGCTCATGGTCCTGATGGTGTTCGGCGCCTTTCTGCAGACTGCCGGAGTAGGGCTGCTGGTGCAGGTGGTCAGCGTGATCATCGACCCCCAGGCGGTGGAAAAGAACGGAATCGTCAGGGATTTTTATGAAATGCTGGGCTGCAGGGACTTCCGGAGTTTTTCCGTCACGGTGATGGTGCTCCTGATCGTGGTCTTCGCGGTGAAGAATCTTTTCCTGTTCGTTCAGCAGAAGCGGACGTTCGCCTTTGTATACACCAATCAGTTCCGAACCTCCGAGCGCATGCTGCGCAACTATCTGCGCAGGGGCTATGAATTCTACCTGAATGCAGATACGGCCGTAGTACAGAGGAGCATCACCTCCGATGTGAACAATATGTACGCGCTGATTCTGGCGCTGCTGCAGCTTCTGTCGGACGGGGTGGTGTCGCTGTTCGTGGTGAGCTACTGTCTGATGACCAACGGCGTCATGACCATGCTGCTGGCCTTTGCCCTGGTATTTTTGATGGCGGCCATCAAAAAGGTGCTGAAACCCATCATGCACAAGGCCGGGGAGGACAATCAGAATTACTACAGCAGCCTCTTCAAATGGATCTCCCAGACCGTACAGGGCATCAAGGAGGTCAAGATTATCTGCAAGGAGCAGTATTTCGTGGACGAGTACCAGAAATGCGGCAGGGGCTATGTGAACGCCGTCCAGCGCTACAGCCTGTACAACAATGTGCCCAAGCTTATGATCGAGACCGTGTGCATCGCCGTGATGATGAGCTATATGATCGTGCTGACCCTCACGGGGACCTCCACGGAAAATATGCTGGAAGTGCTCTCCACTTTGGCGGCTGCGGCTTTCGTGCTGCTGCCTGCGGTGAACCGCATCAACAACCAGATCAATTCCATCGCCTATTTCGAGCCTTTCTTCATGGGAGTGAGCGACAATTTACAGGATGAGATTGACGACAATAAGGTGGACATGTCCTTTGCCACGGATGAGCAGGAGAAGCTCCCTCTGGAGCGCTGCATTGAACTTAAGGACATCACATACGCCTACCCGAATACAGAGAAACTGATTTTTGACCATGCGGACCTGACCATAGAGGTGGGCTCCGCCGTGGGGATCGTGGGTACCTCCGGCGCGGGGAAAAGCACCATTGTGGACGTGCTGCTGGGGCTTTTGGAGATGAGAAACGGCGGCATCTACGCGGACGGCGTGAACGTGAAGACGAAATACCGTAGTTTTCTGAAAAATATCGGATACATTCCCCAGATGATTTTCATGCTGGACGACACCATCCGCAGGAACGTGGCCTTTGGAGTACATGATGAGGAGATAGATGAGGCAAAGGTCTGGGAGGCGTTAAAAGAAGCCCGGCTGGACGAATTTGTCAGGTCCCTGCCGGAGGGGCTGGATACCGGGATCGGCGAGCGGGGCATCCGCCTGTCCGGCGGACAGAGGCAGCGGATCGGCATTGCCAGGGCGCTGTACTATGACCCGGAGGTATTGATTCTGGATGAGGCCACTTCCGCCCTGGACAATGACACGGAGGCGGCCATTATGGATTCCGTCAACAGGCTCCATGGCAGGAAGACGCTGGTAATCATAGCCCACAGGCTGCAGACCATTGAGAAATGCGATGTGGTGTACAGGGTTGAGGATGGAAAGATTACCGTGGAGCGGCAGAACCGTGCCTGAACGAGAGAGAAGACAGGTGCGCAGTCATATGGCCCCGGGATGTACGGCAGGCTGCAGGGCGGCCGGGCATATGTCAGCCGGGAAACAGAGCAGAGGAGAAGCCGGAATGCGGTTGAGCGTCATTGTGCCGGTCTATAATATGGCCGCAGAGGGAAAACTGAATTTCTGCATGGATTCGCTGGTGAACCAGACGGTTCAGGACATAGAGATAATCGCGGTGGACGACGCCTCCGCGGACCAATCCCTGGAAATACTGCGCTCCTATCAGGAAAGATATCCGGATAAGGTAAAAGTAATTGCCTGTCCGGTGAACAGAAAGCAGGGCGGCGCAAAAAATACGGGGCTGAAAGCCGCCTCGGGGGAGTGGATCGGTTTCATTGACAGCGACGACTGGGTGGCGCCGGATTTTTATGAGCGGCTGCTGAAAAGAGCCGATGAGACAGGGGCCGATGTGGCAGGCTGCGATTACAGCCTGGTGTCCCGGCACGGATTTGAGACAGGTACGGTGGTGAAGAACAACACTGCGGACCAGACAGGGATTCTGGACGAAGAAAAGCACAGAAAACTTCTGCTTTGCCCTGGCAGCATGGTGATAAAAATTTATCGCCACAGCGTCATAAAGGAGAACGGACTGGACTTTCCCGAAGGTATTTTTTATGAGGATAATTGTGCGGGTGCCTTGTGGTCGCTGTATTTCACCCATTTCGAGCGAGTGGACGAGCCGCTGTACTACTATTACCAGCATGATGCCTCCACAGTGCACCGCATCACGAAAGAGCGGTGCAGGGACAGGATGCGGGCAGAGGAGATTTTCTATGAAGAGTGCGGGAAGCGAGGCTTTCTGGAGCGGTATCCCGAGGAAATCGAGTTCCGCTATACGGAGCTTTATTACGTGATTACGCTGTTCTCTTATCTGCAGGGCGTCAGGCGCCCGAGACTCTCTTTTGTGAAAGAGCTCCGCAGAGGCATGATGGAACGCTATCCGCATTTTCAGGAGAACCGGTATTACCGGGAGCGGATCGGGGAAGAGGAGCGGAGGCTCATCGCCATGCAGTGCCGGTCGGATGTGAGGTTCTACTGGTATTACCGGCTGAAGCTCCTGGTGCGCGGCGTGAAATCCCTGTTAAGAAAATGTTGACGGTGCGCTGGAGGAACGTTGGATGAGGAGAAGACTTGGCAGGAAGAATCTTTTATGCGGGCTTGCCGCCGTTTTGGCATTTGCCGCATTGTATGCCGCCACTTTCCGCAGCCGTGCCCGGAGAGGGCAGCAGGTGGTAGAGATGGTGGCCCTTGGGGACAGCGTATTTACGGATATCGGAGACATGACAGTGATTCCGGAGAGGCTTGCGGAGCTTCTGGATCTGTCGGTCTACAATGCCTCAATGGGAGGGACCTGTGCCGCCAGGCTGGAGACAGAGAGGCGGCTGGATTCCGCAAAGGGCTCCCTGTCGCTGGTGGGACTTACAAAGGCAATCTGCAGCGGGGATTTCGATGTACAGCAATCGGCCAGGATCCGGGCCAGTAATACGGAACGTTTTCCGGCAATTATCGACGGGCTGGCGGAAATCGATTTCACACAGGTGGAAATCGTGCTGATAGAGAAAGGGCTGAATGATTATCATGGGGGGACGCCCATTGAAAATCCGGAGGATCCTTATGATGAATATACTTTTGCGGGAGCGCTGCGCAGCGCCGTGGCGGATCTGCGCCGGATGAATCCGGATGTAAGGATTCTGTTCATTACGCCCACGTATGCATGGTATACGACCTGGGAACTGACCTGTGAGGAGATGGACAACGGCGGAGGGGTTCTGGAAGATTATGTGAATGCCCAGCTGCGCCTTGCGGAGGAGCTGGATGTAGAGGCGGTGGATTTGTACCATGATTTTTTCCCGCATGAGAGCTGGGAGGACTGGGAACAGAGCATGATGGACGGGCTCCATCCCAACGAGGCGGGACGGGAGAGGATCGCGCAGAAGATAGCGGATGTGCTGCGTCCGGAAGAGACGGAGTAAGGCAGGCCCGAAAAGAAAGGTGGTGGGAGGAATGGCGCCGGGACAGGCATTTGGAACATTATACCGCAAGATCAGAAAAGAATGGAAAGTGGCGTTTTTCACCTGCTTTGTGCTGGGGCTGCTGATTCACATGCCCGTCCTGCTCTCGGATATTCCGAACCACGACGGGCTGGACAGCATGTATTTTGACCAGAACATGATTACTTCAGGCAGGTGGTTTTTGACAGTGGCCTGCGGCTTTTCCTCCTATTATACGCTGCCCTGGCTGATAGGGATTTTGGGGCTTGTCTTTCTGGGGTGTGCGGCGGCTGCTCTGTGCGAGCTTCTGGAGGTGAGGAAGACCTGGGCGGTGATGCTCGTCAGCGGCCTGCTGGTCTCTTTTCCGGCGCTGGCCTCCACCTTTGCCTATGTGTATACACTGGACGGCTATATGCTGGCGCTGCTTTTGGCGGTGCTGGCGGTGCTTTTTGTAAAGAGATGGAAAAGGGGCTTTGTGCCGGGTGCGCTCTGCCTGGCTTTCAGCATGGGGATTTATCAGGGATACCTTTCCTTTGCCATGATTCTGTCAGTGTTCGCCGTCTGGATGCTGCTTGCGGGGGAGGGGGGCGTATCTTTTAAGGAAAAGCTTTCAGGCGCTCTGCATTATCTCTATATGGGAGCGCTGGGGGCGGGATTGTATTTTGTCATTCTGCAGGCGCTCCTGCGGATTCAGGGGAAAGAACTGGACCATTATCAGGGAATCGACGGCCTGGGCGGGGGCGGTTTCCTGTCCCGGGGAATCCTCGCCGGGGTGTCTGGTATGTACCGCGACTTTTTTGCCTTTACATTTAAGGGGAATGTGTTGTTCCAGAATGTCTTTTCGCTGGCGGCGTGCTGTGTCCTGGCAGGGCTTGCGGCGATGGTGGCGTTTTTGCTGATTGGGAGGAGGAAATGCTGGAAGAATCCGCTCCTTTTCGGTATAATGGGATTATTGCTTTTGCTGTTGCCTGCGGTGACGAATGTCATACTGGTGATTTCGCCCTCTGTGAATTACCATCTGCTGATGCGCTATCAGTGGGTTCTGTACGCAATCGGGGCAGTGGCTTTGATCAGCGGCATTGACTTTAAGATGAAAACGGGTGTCTGGCTGGAGTGGCTGGGGCTTGCGGCTGCGGGAACGCTGGTCTTCTGCTACAGCGTCACGGACAACATCGCCTATTCCAATCTGCAGAAGCGGTATGAGAAGACCTACGCCTACTGCGTGAGGCTCCTGGACAGGATTGAGCAGACGGAAGGGTACTATCAGGGGATTCCCATTGCCATGATCGGAGTGGTGGGGGAGGAGCAGTTCCCCGTGACGGACATCACTCTGCCCGTGACTTCCAATATGATAGGCATGAGCGGGGACGGCCTGCTGTACAGAGGGAGGAATTATCAGCTGTTCATGCGGCATTATCTGGGGGCGACATTGAACATCCTGCCTGAGGAGGCCATGCTTGACATTTATGTGTCTGAGGAGTATATTGCTATGGACAGTTTTCCGGGGCCTGATTCCATCCGTGTCGTCGACGGGGTCATGTATGTCAAGACGGAAAACGTGAATCGCTGATATTAGGAGAGACAGAATGCTATTATCGATTGTGCTGCCGGCCTACAATGAGGAACAGAATATTCCCAATACCGCGAAAGTACTGTCGGATTTGCTTGCCGGGCATTCCATTGACTACGAGCTTATCTTCATAAGCGACGGCTCCGCGGATGCCACCTTTGAGCAGATACAGAAAGCCGCGGGGGAAAACCCAAGGGTCAAAGGGGCAGAGTTCTCCCGCAACTTCGGAAAGGAAGCGGCCATCTTCGCCGGGCTTAAGCTGGCGGAAGGGGATGCCGTGGTGGTGATGGACTGTGACTTGCAGCACCCTCCCGAAGTGATACCGGAAATGTGGAAACTGTGGCGTGGCGGCGCCGAGGTGGTGGAGGGCATCAAGGAGAGCCGGGGCAGGGAGAGCCTGGCCCATAAGCTTTCCGCGGGCCTGTTCTATAAAATCATGAGCTGCCTGATCAAGATGGACATGAATTCCTCCTCGGATTTCAAGCTGCTGGACCGGAAAGTGGTGGATGTGCTGCTGCAGCTGCCGGAGCGGAATACTTTTTTCCGGGCGCTGAGCTTCTGGACGGGATTCCGCAGGGAGTATGTCTCCTATGAGGTGCGGGAGAGGCAGTTCGGGGAGAGCAAATGGTCTTCTTTTAGCCTGATGAAGTATGCCGTCACCAACGCCACCTCTTTCAGCACTCTGCCGCTGCAGCTGGTGACGGTGATGGGGGTGGTGTCCATCCTGTTCAGCATCGTGCTGTTCATCCAGACATTTGCGAAGTACCTGTCGGGAACTGCAGTGGAGGGCTTTACCACGGTCATCCTCCTGATTCTGGTCATAGGCGGTTTCCTGATGCTGAGTCTGGGGATTATCGGGCACTATATCGCCAGAATCTATGAGGAAGTAAAGGGACGTCCCAAGTACATCATCAGCAGGACGGCCGGAGATATAGGAAAAAAATAAAAGGAGAAGGACAGAAAAGATGATAAACTTTAACGTACCTCCCTATGCCGAAAAGGCTATGGGCTACATTCAGGAGTGTGTGAAGAACCAGAAAATCTGCGGCGACGGGCTATATACGAAAAAGTGCAGCGAATGGATTGAGAAGAAGACCGGCACGGCTAAATGCCTGCTGACCACTTCCTGCACCCATGCCACGGAGCTGGCGGCTCTCCTGGTGCCGGATATCGGGCCCGGGGATGAGGTCATCATGCCGGCGTACACTTTCGTGTCCACGGCGGATGCCTTTGTGCTGCGGGGGGCAGTTCCTGTGTTCGTGGACATCAGGCCGGACACCATGAACATCGATGAAAAGCTCATAGAGGACGCGGTGACAGAGCGGACCCGTGCCATCGTGCCGGTCCATTATGCGGGGGTGGCCTGCGAGATGGATACAATCATGGATATCGCGAATAGGCATCATCTGGCGGTGATAGAAGATGCCGCCCAGGGAATCATGGCCTCCTATAAGGGGAAAGCTCTCGGCACCATAGGCGATTTCGGGTGCTTCAGCTTCCATGAGACGAAGAATTACAGCTCAGGAGAGGGCGGCGCGCTGCTGATCAGAGATGAAAAGAATGTGGAGGAGGCGGAGATCATCCGGGAGAAAGGCACTAACCGCAGCAAGTTCTACCGGGGTCAGGTCGACAAGTACACCTGGATTAATTATGGCTCCTCCTACCTGCCCAGCGACATGAACGCGGCCTATCTGTACGCCCAGCTGGAGATCGCGGAGGAAATCAACGATGCCAGACTGGCAATCTGGAACAGGTATTACGAGAGCCTGAGCCCTCTGGCGGAGGCCGGGAAGATTGAACTGCCCATGGTGCCGGAGGGGTGCGTGCACAACGGGCATATGTTCTACCTCAAGGCAAAAGATATCGAAGAGAGGACAGCGCTGATTGATTATCTGAAAAGCAATGAAATCCATTCGGTATTCCATTATGTTCCTCTCCACACCGCTCCGGCTGGCCTGAAGTTCGGCCGGTTCCACGGGGAGGACAGATACACCACGAAAGAGAGCGAACGCCTCATGCGCCTGCCTATGTACTATGGGTTGAAACTGGATCAGGTGGACTATATCTGTGAGACTCTCCGGAAATTTTACCAGTAGGGACTCTGGCGGTGGGAGTGGCCATGGAATATGTGAAAAAGACAGCGCCGTATCTGGACATGGTGCTTAGGGGAATGATTTTTATGGGCTTCAGCGTTCAGATTGTGCTGGGGATTTGCTGGATATGCGGTAATTTCGGACAGGTCCAGGGGTTCGGTGAGCCGGACTCCCGGCTGTATGGTGCATTGCTGCGCCTTTTGGGCGAGAAGCCTTGGGCGGCATATTCCCTGCAGCTGGCCGCCGCCTTTTTTGCCGGATATCTTTTTATGCAGAAACTGCAGCCGGCGGCGGGAGGATTTGCCGCCTGGCGGGGGCTGGCGCTTCTGACCTTTCCATTTGCCCTGCAGTGCCATCTTTCCCTCCAGCCATATTCCCTCATGAGCTCGGTTTTTTTGCTGCTTTTGCTGGCGTTGCTGAAACTTTGCAGGAAACAGGCGGCAGCGCTTCTGGCGGCGGCTGTTGCCTGTGCGGCAGTGTTCACGGGTCTGTCCGGCGCTTTTGACGCGGACAGACAGGAAAAGGCGGGATATAGCCTGGAGGGCGCTTTGGCCCGCCGTTTCGCCTGGCCCACGCTCTGGAATGACTTTGGGCGATATGGAGAGGAGCTGGCGGAAATCCTCCAGCCCGTCGCCTGGGATGCCTCTCTTAGCCCGGATGATATGGGGCTTTTGCAGGAGAGGCTGGAGAGCCGGGTGGGAGTGGAGGCCGCAAAGGAATACTATCTGCAGATGGCAAGGACAGGATGGGAATACCATGCAGCCGGAGTGATGCGCCAGATAGGATGGGATGTGCTGGGATATGCGGCGACACCCCTGATTTTTCCCATGCAGATGGAGGGAAAGGGATATGATTCCTGCAGCGGAAGGAATTATGAAGTCATGCGGGAGAGGACGCCGGTGCTCACCAGGGATTATGTGGATTACGGGTGCTGGTGGTTTGGATGGATGCTGGTCCTCTCATTTTTCCTGTGTCTGATTCAGGCCCGTCCGGGAAAGAGCAGGAAGAAAATCGCCATGGCAATAGGAATCTGCTTCATGATTTCGGGAATTCTGATTCTGGGGCTTACCATGCGGGGAGCCGGGAAGATGGACTACAGACAGACGATTGCCGTCAACGCGCTATGGTATATGGCGCCGCTTCTGCTCATGGGCAGAGGGCGGCCGGAGAAGATTGCCGGGTCGAAGAACACATCCGGACAGAAAGGAATATGAGGATGGTGGCGGTTCATTTTTTGATTTTGGTTCTGCTGCTGCTGGCGGTCCCTGCCATTATCGGGGGCCTGTTCGGGCATATGGAAAAATACGGCGGGAATCTGATTTTCCGGTGGATTAGCGGACAGTTTCTGCTGTGGGCCGGGTTCCAGCTGATCTGTGTGCCCTTGATCTTAAGGCAGCAGAGCTTCACCTTTCTGACAGAGCTGTTTGCGGGGTACACGGCTGTACTGACGCTTCTGGCACTGGCGCTGGAGGTAAAACGCAGGAGAAAGGCAGGGACTTTAGTCTTCCGGATGGCCGGGGGAGCGGCAGGCCAAAAACCCGGAGAGAGCGCTGTGCTCTGGGCCCTTTTCGGAGCACTGCTGCTTTTTCAGCTGGTGCAGGCGGTGAGGCTGGCCTATGCGGACACGGACGATGCATATTATGTGGCCGTAGCCTCTGTGGCAGAGAACTCTGATACTATGTATCAGGTGCTTCCCTACACAGGCGGAATCGGCGGAACGGAACTGGACAGCAGGCACGGGCTGGCGCCATTCCCCATCTGGATCGCGTTTCTGGCCAAAGTGTCGGGGGTGCGTACAGTCACAGTGGCGCAGGTGGCGCTGCCGGTAGTTCTGATTGCCATGACATATGGGATTTATTATCTGTTTGCCAGGGAGCTGTTTCCGGAGAGGAGAGGCCAGCAGGCGTTGTTCTTGATTTTTACGGAAATACTGGTTCTGTTCGGAAATTATTCTATTTATACGGTGGAGAATTTCATGATTGCCAGAAGCAGGCAGGGAAAGGCGGCCCTGGGCAATATCGTGATTCCTTTCCTCCTGTTGCTGCTGCTGCTGCTGCTGCATAAGCTTCAGGAAAAGGAGCGGATTTCCGTCCTGCTATATCTGCTTTTTGGAATAGTCATGATGACGGGATGCCTGTGCAGCACTCTGGGAGTGCTGTTGATGTGCATGGCCGTAGGGGTGGCCGGGCTGTTGGGGGCAATCTGCTATAGGCGTCCATGGATACTGCCGCCATTGGCGCTTACCTGTATGCCCTGTGTGGTTTATGCGGCGCTGTACCTGTTCCTGGACTTTTGATGACTGTATTGTAGTAGAGTGGAGGGCTTATGTGGAGTGATGTGGCTGCTCTGTTTCGGGAGTATATGGGTACGGGGCTGATTGTGATATGGTATATTCTGTGCCTTGTCTATCTGTGGATGAATGAGAAGAGGAAACATTTGAGGATTCTGTTCCTTTATATGCCGGTGATTCTGCTGCTTCTGTATTTCAATCCTGTATTCTACAGGCTGGTGTACGCCGTGGTGGAAAGGGAGATTTATTACCGGATTCTGTGGCTGCTTCCCATGACGGTAGTGATTGCGTATACCTGTATCTGTATTTATGGGCGCATGGCTGGGAGCGGGGAGCGCAGAGCGAAGGTTTTCGCTCTGTGCGCGGCGGGAGTCATAATGGTATCCGGAAGCTTTGTCTACAGCAGCCCGTTTTTCTCCCGGGCAGAGAACATTTATCATGTGCCGGATACCGTCGTGGACATCTGCGATGCCATCAATGTGCCGGGGCGGGAGGTCATGGCGGCATTTCCGCTGGAGCTGGTGCAGTATGTGCGCCAGTATTCTCCGGTGACCTGTATGCCTTACGGACGGGAGACTACGGTGGATAGATGGAACTATTATCATCCGCTTCGGGATGAGATGGAGGCAGAGGTCATCGAGATGGAGAAGCTGGTCCCCCTCTCCAGGGAATATCACTGTCATTATGTGATTTTCCGCCCCGACACAAAAGTGCGGGGGAAGCCGGAGGATTATGGCTGGGTGCGGTTCGGAGAGGTGGACGGCTATACAATTTACCGGGATATGGAGGTAGAGCTAATCATTCCGGATCTGGGCTGACACCCATTCAGTCCTGCGCCGGGGGGCTTGAGTTCCGGCTGGCCTCATTATAGTAGTTGAGCGCATAGGCAAAGCGTTCAGCTACTTTTTTTCTGCCCTCCGGGTTCAGATGTATGTTGTCGCTCAGGTATTTCTCTGCATTGTCTTCGGTGATGGTGTTGTATATGTTGTCAACGAAAGTGACGCTTCTTGACACGCAGGAGGCGTACTGCAGGATGGCATAGGTGCTCAGGACATCCTGGCCGCCGTACCGTTTCATGTCGCTGCTGATATAATCGCCGTTATCGTCAATGGCATAGGCATAGGTAGGAGACATGACGATGAGGCGGACATTTGAATAATAAAACTGCAGATATTCGATGACTGCTTCTGTGCCTCCCGTAAAAGTCGTGATGTCAGTGGCATCCGCGGGATTGATCATGACATGACCGGCCAGATAGTCGCTGGCGTCATACATGAGGACTATGGCGTCTACCTCTTCCAGACGGATGGACTGCAGTGTATCGTAGACCTCCTTTGCCTCCGGAGGGGCATCATCTCCCAGTATCTCCAGCGCTTTCAGGTAATCGTCACAGGCAGACTGATTGTGGGCAGCCACCTGGCACAGCCAGTATGGGTGGAAAATGTCCTGAGGAGCCGTTTCCATATCCCGTTCGGTCCGCAGCGCGGCCAGATAGCTTCCGCTGATGGAACAGTTGTAGATGGTGGCGCCGGTCTCCTGCCGCATGAGATTCACGAGATTGTCCTCTGAGTTCCTGTCGTCCGCAAAAGGGGCGTTTCCGAAAGCAAGAATCGTGGAACCCTCACTAAAGTCCATGTATACAGGATTGTTGGACTTGTCCAACAGGGGCAGAATCGTATCATAGGTGTCGTTATATTCGCCGGGGCCGTCCGCAAAAATTTCATCCAGATCGATGTGCACGCCAAAAGTCGCGATTTTGTATATGATGCCTGCCACAAAGAGCAGGAACACTGCCAGCAGGACAATGTGGATATTGATATGGGAGAAGACGCCCTGGTTTCCCCTCGGCTTCCTTTCTGCGGATTCCGGGGATTCGTCTGGCAGGAGGGAGTCCCCGGATTCATCTGAACCCATAGCTCCCAAGTCATCTTCCTGATCTAAGTCTATGATATCCAGATCGGGTATTTTATGGAATTGTTTCGATGTGTCAGGGGAAAGGTGCTGATTCTTCATATATTTTCTCCATTTCTTGCTTTGCACTCCATTTTACTATTATGAGAGAGGAAAGTCCACATTATTAATGGTACTTTAAAACTTTTTAAAAGATTTTAAGATTTTAAGAAATTATGAAGAAATGGGATTGTCACTTGAAGAAGCCGGGAAAGAATGCTATACTATTACGGAATTATTACGTTTTCGTTTCAGAAAGGATAATGTTCAGATGAAAAAGTTGTTCGGCTCTTCTGATAAAAGAACCTGGAATCAGGAAGAATATGATGGGCGCGATTATGACTGGGACAGCGCAGAGGAGGACTTTGCGGACGACTCCATGGAAGAGGAGGCGTATTTTTACGAGGAAGAGGAAGCGATAGAAAGGGATGGCGGCTGGACGGAGGACGCCATGGAAGAAGACGCATATCATTATGAAGAAGATGACTATGAAGCAGGGGATGACTTATACGGGGAAGAGGAACTGGCCGTTGCCCATGACACGGAGTACCGGGAGCCGCCCTTAAAAAGGAGACAGCCGGCAAGTTTCCTCGTCAAGATAGGAAACTATCTCCGCCATATGGACACCATGGACAAAGTGATGATCGGCACAGGAGCGGCGGTATTGATACTGGCAATCGTCACGGGCTGTGTCTATATCGGCGCGAAGGCCGTGGACAGGCAGGTGGCGGATTTTGCGGATGTAGGCACACAGCTGGACGGTATAGCGATGATTGGTGAGGACGGACTGCTGGCCATAGCGGATGCGCAGAAAGCAAAGCTTGCGGCGTCTGCCATAGTGGACGGGGCAGACGGCGAGCCGAAGAAAGGCTATGATGAAAGCGGCTATGAAAGGCAGGTATCCGTGCAGCCAGGCTTCACTTCCATCCAGAAGGATCTGAAGATTAAATTCATCAATAAGAAGACAGAAAAGCTGGTGCCCAATGTGCCGTTTTCGGTGACGATTACCGATCCCGACGGCAAGACAGGCATCTGGTCCGATGACGACATGGACGGTATCATCTATAAAAAGGACATCAAGCCCGGGACATATAAGGTGTCGATGGAAGCTTTAACGGATGAAAAGTATGCCGATTATATCCTTTTCATGGACTCTCAGTCCGTGGAAGTCAGGAAAGAAATAGACTACAAAAAAGTAGACGTATCCAATGAGGTCAAGCAGGAGAGCGAGATAGACGCCAGCAAGGAGGATACCAAAAAGAACGATACAGTGGTGGAATCCAGTCTGCAGGATACGGTGGCCTGGGTGGAGAGCAAGACGATTACCACAGCTTATGATAAGGTGGATAAGAGCACGATACCGGATCCTATGGCTTTGGCGGTTGAAAAGCGGTTCCTGCGCATGAGCGAGAATACAGGCCAGCCTACGCCGGCACCTACAGATGAGCCGACACCGGAACCGGAGACCACGCCGACTCCCGCACCGGAGACACCGACTCCCGCGCCGACTCCTGCGCCTACGCCGGAACCGACACCAGAACCTACGCCGGAACCGACTCCGGTTCCTACGCCCACGCCGGCTCCGGCGCGCGTGAGCGTGACAGTGAATCAGGCGTCGCTGACCGGGACAGTGGGGGGTACATTTGCTGCCATTGCCACAGCATCCGGTTCTCAGGAAGGCGGCACAATAGATTATATGATCAGTTCGGACAATGCCTCGGTGGCCACGGCTGCGATAGATGCCAGAGGCAATATCACGGTACAGGGAAAGGCGGCTGGCACGGCCAATCTGACCGTGACGGCCAATTATAAGAACGGCGGCGCCGACACCGCAGGCACCGCGGTGATAGCTGTGACGGTAAAGGGCAGCTTGGCCATGCGGCTGGATAAGAATGCCATGACAGTGTACACCCAGAGCTCTGCGAATATCACTGCAGAGGTAGTCAATGCTACTTCAGAGATTAATGTGACTGCCACATCCTCCGATGCGGGGAAAGCCACTGTCAGCGCCCGGGGCAATGTGGTCACAGTGAATGGCATTGCGGCGGGCAGCACTACCATCACCATAAGCTACACGGAAGGGATGGAGGTGGTCACTGCTGCCTGCACCGTCACCGTGAAGAAGAATCCCAGAGAGGATACCGGCACGCTGCTGAAAGATGCAGGCGGCAGGCAGATTTATGTGCTGGAGAACAACAATTACCGGGAGGCCACCAATGCCGATTATTATACGGCGGGCGCTTTCTATGTGAAATCGGCGGATGCCAGATACACAGGCTGGCAGACCATTGACGGAAAGGTATACTACTTTACGGCAGACGGCAAAAAGGTCACCGGAGAGCAGGTCATTCAGGGAGCGAAATATAATTTTGCCAGCGATGGTTCTCTGGTTGCAGGCAGCGGTACTGTAGGCATCGATGTGTCGAAGTGGAATGGCAGGATTGAGTGGAGCGCAGTGAGGAATTCAGGTATCTCCTATGTCATCATACGCTGTGGCTACAGGGGCTCCTCGGAGGGTAAGCTGATTGCAGATCCCAGATTTGAGGAGAATATTCAGGGGGCTATAGCTGCCGGACTGAAAGTAGGTGTCTATTTCTACTCACAGGCCACTGATGAAATCGAAGCGGTGGAGGAAGCCTCCATGGTGCTGGACCAAATCAAAAATTATAAGATTTCCTACCCGGTATTTTTGGACGTGGAGTCCAGCGGCGGCCGTGGCGACAGGATTGACAAGGCTGCCAGAACCGCCGTCTGCAAGGCATTCTGCCAGACTGTCCAGAATGCCGGTTACACAGCGGGAGTCTACTCGAATAAGTACTGGCTGGAGACTCAGATAGATGCGGCGGCCCTGAGTGCTTACAAGATATGGATGGCCCAGTATGCAGCCGCTCCTACCTATAAGGGCAGATATGACATGTGGCAGTACAGATCCACCGGCAGTGTCAGCGGTATCAGCGGTAATGTGGATATGAATATCAGCTACCTTGGCTATTAAAGGATTCACAAAAAGGATGGCTGCAGCAGTCATCCTTTTTGTGCACGGGCCCGTGCAGGGTAAATTTGAGGGCAGTCTGATTTACTGTCGGAGATGAAGGAGAGCATACAGGAAGATGCAGGCTTTGATTTTCGGGCTGATGGTGCCCGTCGTACCTATATTGGTTCGGAAATTGTACAAAAAAGAAGAAAACCTGACAGCGCTGCAGGCGGTGGGGCGGTATATGGTCTATGCCCTGCTGTCGATACTGCTCACCAGCATTGTCATGGTGGCCATGTGCGATGAAGGCATTTCTGTTCTGGAAAAGATGGAGCGGTCTCCCGTGTTCACGCTGAAGTACATTTTCCTCGAGGCCGTGGCCGCAGGGCTGATTGCCGCGGCGGAGTGGCTGTATAGTGCGGGGAAAGTGAAAGTGACGGTAGAGTGGGACGGGTATCGCAACCTGGCGCCGGCAAGGTTTAGCAGGAAAATCCTGTTTCCCATAGGACTGTATGCGCTGGCTGTGCTGGTAGTCAGCCTGAATTTCGGATTGATGTTCGACAATGTGGTATGGGGCGATGAGGCCTATACCTGTAACGCGATACGCGGCAGCTGGGGCGAGCTTTTCTGGATTCTGACAGAAGAGGAGAACCATCCGCCTCTGCATTTCGTATGGATGAAACTATTTGCGGAGCTGTTCGGCTATACGGTCCCGGTATATCATTTTGCCTCCTTTGTACCTTTTTGCATGGGAATCATAGGGGCGGTCACTTTGCTGAGGAAACGGTATGGAAATCTGCCGGCGGCCTTTTTTGTGATGATATCCGGCCTGGCGGCACCCTGTCTGGAATACAATATGGAAATCCGGATGTATGCGCTGGCATTTTTAGGTCTGGCTGGGTGTTACTATTGCGTGTCCCGGATTTTGAGCGGCAGCAGGGCAGCGGGATGGATCGGGATGGTTTTCTGGGCAAGCGTCGCGGCCTATTCCCACTACTATGCGCTGGTTGCGGCCGGTATCATGATGTTCATGGCAAGCGCCATCGCTTATCTGCGGTACCGGGGCAGGGTGTGGATAAAGGGACTGGCATCGATGCTGGCATTTCTCGCCATCTATGCTCCCTGGCTGAGCCAGCTGCTCCGCGCCACGGGAAACGTCAGCCGCAACTGGTGGATGACGGAAATCGAAAGCATCGGTACCAGCCTTGATATGATAGGCTGCGGGGCCGGGATGAGCAGTATTGTCCTTGCGCTGCTGTTCATAATGGCTGCGGCGTTATTCCTGACAGAATCCTCGCTGTTTCACACAGAGAAGAGGGAGGACAGGTTTTTTGTCAATGTGACAGTGCCGTCGACCGGGAAATGGTCCGATGAGACATGGACATTTGCTGTGGGTTTGCTGACCATAGCAGGCACATTGGTTTTCGCATATGGCCTCAGCATTGCAGTACGCCCGCTCCTGACAAGCAGATATCTGTATCCGCTCTGTGCGGTCTCTGCCATAATGTTGGCTGCGGGGTCAAAACGTATCCTTGAATTACTCAAAAGAATGGAAGGGCATTTCCATAAGAGCGGATTTGCCGGCGCGGGAAAATGTGTGCTGATGCTGGCCCTGGTAGTTTTGTTCGCCAGAGGCATCGGCAATTATGGGAGCTACAAAGCAGTCGTGGACAGTGAGGATGAGAGGACAGGGGAGGTTCTGTACTATCTCGGGGAACCTGCAGAAGACACCCAGTTCGTGAGTAATGGAATCCAGCATATCGGATGGACGGTGCTTTCCCATTATTTCAGAGATACGGAAGTGGTAAATGGCAATTATACGCAGGCCACATCGGATGATGTGTGGTATTTTACGCCGGATTTTCTGGATGCGAATGAGATTGAGGCAGTGTCCGGTATGGGATATAATATTACAGCAAATTATGGAAATCAGCAGCTGGGCAAATATCAGTTCGTGCTCTACCACTTTGAGAGACAGGCACAGGAATAAGAATGTATTCCGTCTGATTTTGCCA
The DNA here is from genome assembly GCF_943193215.1 of Acetatifactor aquisgranensis. Classification (NCBI taxonomy): domain Bacteria; kingdom Bacillati; phylum Bacillota; class Clostridia; order Lachnospirales; family Lachnospiraceae; genus Acetatifactor; species Acetatifactor aquisgranensis. The sequence goes on from NZ_CALPDH010000003.1 coordinate 104,038, forward strand.
TACTAAGGAAGCGGCTGTTTTCCGACAATTCCTAATAATAGTTTACCTCACAGAAAGGAGAAAAAAATGCGTACTTATCTTGTGACAGGAGGCGCCGGTTTCATCGGCTCCAACTATATCCACTACATGTTCCGGAAATACGGGAACGAAATCCGCATCATCAATGTAGACCTTCTGACCTACGCAGGCAATCTGGAGAACCTGAAAGACCTGGAGGACAAGCCGAACTATACTTTTGTAAAGGCAGATATCTGCGACAAGGAAGCAATCTCCCGGATATTCGGGGAGAACGACATAGACCGGGTGGTGCATTTCGCGGCGGAGAGCCATGTGGACAGAAGCATCCGCAATCCGGAGGTGTTCGTGCGGACCAATGTGCTGGGAACGGCAGTGATGCTTAACTGCGCCAAGGCGGCCTGGGAGCTGCCGGACGGAGGCTTCAGGCCCGACAAGAAATTCCTGCATGTATCCACGGACGAGGTGTACGGCTCCCTGCCGGATGATGAGAACGCGTTTTTCTATGAGACCACGCCCTACGATCCCCACAGCCCCTATTCCGCCAGCAAGGCGGGATCGGACCTGCTGGTGAAGTCCTACATGGACACCTACCATTTCCCGGCCAACATCACCAACTGCTCCAACAATTACGGCCCCTATCAGTTCCCGGAGAAGCTGATTCCCCTGATTATCAACAATGCGCTTCAGGGCAAGAAGCTCCCGGTGTACGGAGACGGCAAAAATGTCAGGGACTGGCTCTATGTGGAGGATCACGCCAAGGCCATCGATATGGTGCAGGAGCAGGGCGAGATTTTCGAGACCTATAACATAGGCGGCCACAATGAGAAACAGAATATCGAAATCATCCACATCATCATAGAGACCCTCCGGGAGATGCTGCCGGACGACGACCCCAGAAAGGCGCATGTGACCACGGATCTGATTACCTATGTGGAGGACCGCAAGGGACATGACCGCAGATACGCCATCGCGCCGGATAAGATTAAATCCGCCATAGGCTGGTATCCTGAGACCATGTTCAGGGAGGGCATCCGCAAGACCATCCAGTGGTTCTTCGAACATGAGGAGTGGATGAAGAATGTGACCAGCGGCGATTACCAGAAATACTACGCCGACATGTACGGAAAATAAGGAGTTGTTCGGAAATGATTTGAACAATTCCCGGGAAAAATGGGGACGAATCACATCGTTCCCATTTAGCGCGTTTTATATACGCAGAGAACGGAGGTTTTTATGAGAGGAATCATATTGGCAGGCGGATCCGGCACCAGGCTGTATCCTCTGACGAAAGCGGTTTCCAAGCAGATTATGCCGGTGTACGATAAACCGATGATTTATTATCCGATGTCCACGCTGATGCTTGCGGGCATCCGGGAGATCCTGATCATCTCCACCCCCAGGGATCTGCCGGTGTTCCGGGAGCTTCTGGGCGACGGACATCAGCTCGGCATGGAGCTGTCCTATGCCGTGCAGGAGCATCCGAACGGCCTGGCGGAAAGCTTCCTGATAGGGGCGGACTTCATAGACGGCGACAGGGTGGCGCTGGTGCTGGGGGACAATATCTTTTACGGACAGAGCTTTTCCAGGGTCCTGAGGGAAGTGGCCGCAAGGGAAAAGGGGGCCACCATTTTCGGCTATTATGTCCGCGACCCCAGAGAGTACGGAGTGGTGGAGTTCGACGAGAGCGGCAAGGCGCTTTCCATCGAGGAGAAGCCGGAGAACCCCAAGAGCAATTATGCGGTGCCGGGTCTGTATTTTTATGACGAAGATGTAGTGGAAATCGCGAGGAACGTGAAGCCTTCCCGCAGAGGGGAGCTGGAGATCACCAGCGTCAACAACGAATATCTGCGGAGGGGAACCCTCCGGGTGGAGACTTTGGGCCGTGGTTTTGCCTGGCTGGACACCGGGAACCATGACTCGCTTTTGGACGCGGCGGATTTCGTGGCGGCTTTCCAGAAGCGCCAGGGTCTTTATATCTCCTGCATCGAAGAAATTGCTTACAAGAGGGGCTTTATCGACAAGGATCAGCTGCTTGCGCTGGCGGAGCCCCTTATGAAGACCAATTACGGAAAATATCTGGTAGAGGTAGCAAATGGACTCTAAAATACGCAGAATGGCGATTCTGGCCTCTCTGGGAATGATTCTGCTGGTGTCGCTGCTGGTGCTGTACACCAATGGGGGCATGGGAGGCGGCGGGACGCCGGCAAAGACTCCGCAGCCGCAGACCAAAGATACAGAAGAGGGCCAGGGCGGCCAGGGGAATGCGGGCAGCAACGGCGTGGTGAACGGACAGATTGGGGACGATTTGTCCGCGTTTCTGCGGGACGACACCTTTTTTGACCCGGAGAAGAACCCCGTGCTGGAGGCGGCTAAGGACAATGCCGCCAGGCTGTCCATGGTAGTGACTTCCGTGGAGAAAGACCTGCGCATTCAGATTGTGGACATGCAGGGGGAACTGGTCACCGGGGAGAGCTTTCTGGTAAAGCTGGAGGGACTGGGAGAGTACAAGGACCTGGACAAGGACGGCATCATTTATGTCGGAGATTTGCCGGCCGGGGAGTACCGTGTGGAGCTGTTGCCCCTGGAGGGGTACCGGATGCCGGCCAACGAGACGAAAGTGCGGGTCAAGGATAAGGTGGAGTATGTGGCGATTGACGATATCTCCCTGCTGATTCTGACTGAGGCGGACATTGATGTGGCCGCGGAGGATACCGCCGTGGCGGACGCCGTGGCGGACGCGGACAAGACAGAGATACAGCAGCTTCAGAAGACCACGGGAGGTTCCAGAGTGGGCATAGACGTGTCCAAATGGAACGGCAATATCGACTGGGACAGGGTAAAGAACGCGGGCGTGGAATTTGCCATCATCCGCGCGGGCTACCGGGGATCCGTGACAGGCAGCCTGGTGGAGGATTCCTGCTTCACCGCCAATATGCGGGGCGCCGCCGCCAGCGGCGTCCCTGTGGGGGTGTATTTCTTCACCCAGGCGGTGAACGAGGTGGAGGCCGTGGAGGAGGCTTCCGCCGTGCTTGAGCTGATTCGGGAGTATGATCTGGATTATCCTGTGTTTATCGACACCGAGGGCGCGGGAGGGAACGGACGGGCGGACAATCTGGACGTGGACACCAGGACGCTGGTGTGCGAGGCGTTCTGCCGCACCATCGCCAATGCGGGATACACGGCGGGAGTCTACGCCAGCCGCAACTGGTACAACAACAATCTGCATGTGGAGAATCTGGAGAATTACTGCATCTGGCTGGCAGAGTACCGGCACGCGCCGCTCTACCAGGGATTCTACCATATGTGGCAGTACACCTCCAAGGGGGCCATAGACGGAATCGAGGGAAATGTGGACATGAATATCAGTTATCTTCAGATACAGTAAATCATACTGCTTGACAGTTAAAGTTTGCGAGTAACCTGACTACATGACGCCGGCCATATACGTTTAACCAATGCAGTATGGTAAATTCTGGTGTTATGTAGTATCAAAGGGAAAAGAGAAGGAGGGGCCTGCGATGGGCAAGATTCAGGTAGAGACATGTGGGATAGAGGGGCTTAAGGTCATTACACCTGCGGTATACGGCGATGAGAGAGGGTATTTTTACGAATCCTATCATTACGAGGCATATAAGGAGGCGGGTATCCCTGAGGTGTTCGTACAGGATAACCAGTCTTCCGGAAGAAGAGGCGTCCTGAGAGGCCTGCATTTCCAGAAAGAGTTTGCCCAGGACAAGCTGGTACGTGCCATCCGGGGCGAGGTGTTCGACGTGGCGGTGGATCTGCGGGATGGTTCGCCTACTTTCGGCAAGTGGCATGGCGTCCTGCTTTCGGAGGAGAATAAGAAGCAGTTTTTCGTGCCGAAGAACTTTGCCCACGGCTATCTGGTGCTGTCGGATTATGCGGAATTCTGCTATAAATGCACGGATTTCTACCATCCCGGCGATGAGGGGGGGATTGTGTACGACGATCCTGCCATCGGTATCGAGTGGCCGATTCCGGAGGGGATGGAGCTGATTATGGTGGATCGGGACCGAAACTGGGGCGGTCTGGAAGATTATAAGAGGCAGGCCCATGAAGATAAGTAAAAAAACGGGGATTTTCTTGTTTTCCCTGGCGGGGCTCCTAATGGCCCTGACCATCATCATCCATCAGAATCCCGGGCCCAGCGCCAATCCCCGGGAGGAGCTGCTGAAAAAGATTCTCTCCTGCGGGATAATCGTGCTGGCCTGCCTGGTCTTCGCGAAATGGTATGAAAAGTTCACCACCATCCCGGTAGAGCTGTACCAGAGCAGGCATCTGATTTGGAAGCTGGCAAAGAATGATTTCAAGAAGCGTTACGCGGGCTCCTATATGGGGGCGGCGTGGGCCCTGGCCCAGCCTGTGGTGACTGTGGTGATGTACTACATTGTCTTTGACAAGCTTATGGGCGGCGCCGGCCGGGGCGTGGAGGATGCGCCCTTTGTGCTCTTCCTGACAGCCGGGCTGGTGCCCTGGTTCTATTTCAACGAGGCCCTGAACAACGGCACCAATGCCCTGCGGGAATACGATTATCTGGTGAAAAAGGTGGTATTCAAAATCAGCATCCTGCCCATCATCAAGATTATCGCCGCCTCTTTCATCCATGTGTTTTTCGTGGCGGTGCTGCTGATCGTGGCGGCGCTTTACGGCTATTATCCTACGATTTATACCATCCAGATTCTGTATTACAGCATCTGCCTGTTTGTGTTCGTGCTGGCACTGTGCTATACCACCTGTTCCATCGTGGTCTTTTTCAAGGATCTGACCCAGATCATCAATATCGTCCTGCAGATCGGAATCTGGGCCACGCCCATCCTGTGGAATCTGGATGCCGCGCCGAAGAAATGGGTGATGGTCCTGAAGCTGAATCCTTTGGTGTATATCGTCAACGGTTTCCGCAGCGCCATCTACCGGCAGGAATGGTTTTTTGAGGACTTTTTTTCCACTATGTATTTCTGGATTGTGACAGTGGTGCTGTTCGGAATAGGAGTGGCCGTCTTCAAACGTCTGAAGAACCATTTCGCGGATGTACTGTAAGGAGACTACAAATTTGTATTACAAAGGGGCGTCATGGGAAATCAAGAAAGCAAGATACAGGTACAGGAGGTAGCGCTTCCTGCAATAGAAATCAAAGATGTGGTAAAGATATACAAGCTCTACGACAGGGCCAGGGACCGGGTGAAGGACGCCTTTGGCCTGAACAGGAGGAAAGGCCACAAGCTGCACTATGCCTTGAACGGCGTGAATCTCTGTATCCGCAAGGGAGAGACCGTAGGCATCATCGGTACCAACGGCTCGGGGAAATCCACCATCCTGAAGATTATCACGGGGGTGCTGAACCCTACCTCCGGCGAAGTGAGAGTAGACGGGCGCATCTCCGCCCTTCTGGAGCTGGGGGCCGGTTTCAACCAGGAGTACAATGGCATCGAAAACGTGTACCTGAACGGCACCATGCAGGGCTTTTCCGACAAAGAGATTGAAGAGAAGCTGCCTGAGATACTGGAATTCGCCGATATCGGGGACTATGTGAACCAGCCGGTGAAGACCTACTCCAGCGGCATGTTCGTGCGCCTTGCCTTTGCGGTGGCCATCAATATCGAGCCGGAGATTCTGATCGTGGACGAGGCCCTTTCCGTGGGAGATGTATTCTTTCAGGCAAAATGTTACCATAAATTTGAAGAATTCAAGAAAATGGGCAAGACCATCGTATTCGTCAGCCATGACCTGAGCGTCATCAGCAAGTACTGCGACAGAGTATTTTTGCTGAACAAGGGCACGCTGCTGGGGGAGGGATCCCCCAAGGAGATGATCGACGCCTACAAGAGAGTGCTGGTAGGGCAGTATGAGTTTCCCGGGCAGGAGGAGCAGGCGGCCCTGGAGGAGAGTCACGCCAAAGAGGCGGTGAACCCGGATGTGCAGGAGTACGGCACGAAACAAGCCCAAATCATGGAGTACTACCTGACGGATGAGCGGGGCGTCCGGGCCCTGGCCATTTTAAAGGGCAGCGAGTTCACTCTGCATATGCGGGTGGCTTTTAAAGCCCGTGTGCCCGCGCCGATTTTCGCCTTTTCCTTTAAGGACGCCCTGGGCACGGAGATTACGGGCACCAACACCATGATAGAGAAGGCTTTTCTGGAAAGCGGCGAGCCGGGACAGGTGGTGGACATTACCTTTACCCAGAAAATGAGCCTCCAGGGCGGGGAGTACCTGCTCTCGCTGGGGGTCACGGGATATGAGGGGGACCGTTTCCAGGTGTACCACAGGCTCTATGATGTGCTGGATGTGACAGTAGTGTCAGATAAGGACACGGTTGGATATTTTGACATGGATTCCAAGGTTGCGGTAAAAGCGTGCGAAGATTTTCTGAGTCTGTAAATACACAGCCTAAAGCGCCAAAGTGCATGGCGCTTGAAAATCTGAATTGCACGCGGCAGGATACCCGAAAAGATTGGGCATTCTGCCAGACTTGCACCGATTGTCAGTGCTGTTTATGCAGCGCTGGTATGTGCGGTAGCGGATTGGACAGATAAATGGCAGATAAAAAAATAGAGGAAATTGGAAAAGTCAGGCTGGATTACAGCCGGTATCCCGGAAATGATTTCTACAGCGAGGGCAAGATGGAGGACGAGCTGCTGGAAATCGCAATGAACAGGACGGCCGCGGAGTATGAGGACATCATAGAGGAGCGCAGGGTATGGCCCGTTCTCTACCATCTCTCCCCCCTGCGGGAGAATATCGTGGACTGGATTCCCATGGACAAGGGCTGCAAGGTGCTGGAGGTGGGCAGCGGCTGCGGCGCCATTACGGGAGCGCTGTCCAGAAAGGCCGGGACGGTGACCTGTTTGGACCTTTCGAAAAAGCGCAGCCTGATCAATGCCTACAGGCACCGGGACTGCGATAATGTGACCATTCATGTGGGGAATTTCAAGGATATCGAGCCGGAACTGCCCGGGGATTTTGACTACATCTGCCTGATTGGGGTCTTTGAGTACGGCCGGGCTTACATGGGGGGCGGGAACCCCTATGAGGACTATCTGAAAAAGCTGATGGGGCATCTGGCGCCCGGGGGCAGGATCGTGATTGCCATAGAGAACAAATACGGCCTGAAATATTTCGCGGGCTGCAGAGAGGACCATCTGGGCACCTACTTTTCCGGCATCGAGAATTACGCCTCGGGCGGGGATGTGCGCACGTTCGGCAGAGGCGGGCTGGAGAATATCTTTGAACGCTGCGGCGTGGAAGAGTGGCATTTTTATTACCCCTATCCGGATTACAAATTCATGACATCTCTGTACAGCGATGAATACCTTCCGAAAAAAGGAGAACTGTTCAATAATATACGGAATTTCGACAGGTCCAGGATGCTGCTCTTCAATGAGAAGAATGCCTTTGACGGGCTGGTGGAGGAGGGGCTGTTCCCGGTGTTCTCCAATTCTTATGTGGCAGTCATCGGAGGAGGATTCGACACGAAGTTCGTGAAGTATTCCAATGACCGGGCGCCGGAGTACGCTATCCGCACGGAAATCTTAAGCGGCTGGACTTTGGACGGCGCCAGGGCTGACGTGGTGCGCAAATACCCCATGAGCAGCGCGGCCGATGCCCATGTAAGGGGCATGGCGGCCGCATATGAGAGCCTGAGGGAGCGGTATAAGGGAGGGGAACTTACCATCAATACCTGTGAGCTGGCCCGGATGGAGGGGCAGCTGTTCGCCCAGTTCGAGTATGTGCAGGGAGTGCCGCTTTTGGAGGTGATGGATGCCTGTCTGGAGCGGGGGGACGTCGAATCTTTCCGCAGGTTCTTCCGGGAATTCCTGAAGCGGGCAGGCTATAACAGCGGCTATCCGGCTGCGGATTTCGACCTGGTATTCGGAAATGTGCTCATCAGGCCGCAGGGGGAAAGCGGTTCCGGGAATGGGCTTTCTGAATCCGAAGGGGCGGAGCTTTCTTTGGAGGGAAACGGGGGTTCCGGCGGCGCATCTTCAGAGGGCGCATCTTCGGAGGCGAAAGGCAGCGCGCTGGAGGCTCTCCTGCGGGGAGAGTGGACGCTGATCGACTACGAATGGACCTTCGGGAAGCCTGTGGAGACAAAGCTGCTGGCTTTCCGGGCTGCCTACTGGTATCTGCTGGAGGACGAGAAGCGGAAAAAAATCAGCCTGGACTGGATTCTGCGGGAGCTTTCCATGACGGAGAAGGACGTGAAGGATTTCTGGGAGGAGGAGGGCGAATTCCAGCGCTTTGTGACGGGAAAACGTTCTTCCATGGCCGAAATGCGGGAGAAAATCGGATGCCGCGTCATGAACCCCCAGGACTGGCTGGACAGGTACCAGGATTCGGAGGATGTGAACAAAGTCCAGATATACGAAGACAAGGGCCAGGGCTACAGCGAGGAAGACTCCTATTTCGTCCGGGACGCCTATCAGGGGGACTGGCTGATAGAGCTGGAGCTGAAAGTGAGCGGAGAAGTGGAGATGCTCCGGATCGATCCCGGAATGTACCCCTGCATGGTGAAGATTGCCGAGATGACTTTCAACGGAGAGACAGTGTGCCTCCACAGGCGGAAGATGCTGTACGCCAACGGCCGTATCGTGAAGCCGGACGAGAAGGAGCACAGGGACCATCCCAGCATCATTTTTCCCACGGAGGATCCCAATATCAATATTTCCCTGAAAGGCTTGAAGCGGGAAGCTGAGAATACCCTGCGGACAAGGATAGAAATCGTGCGGCTGCCGCTTTCCATGGCACAGGATTTGATGTGAGAGGAAAAGCACGGCATGGCGCGTTCCGGAAGCCTGTCCGGGTGGCCTGGGGACAGGGCAGACAGGAGTCCGCGCGGAAAAGACTGATGGAGAATATGCCCGGAAATGAGGAAAAGTATGGAAGAGACAGATTACAGGGAGTCCTATGAAAAGGAGCATCTCAAATGCGCGGATCTGGCGGGCCGGATCGCGGATCTGGAGGCTAGAAATGAGGAGCTGGAGTGGAAGCTGAACCGTATCAAGAACAATCCTCTCTGGAAAGCGGGCAGGCCTGCCAGGGATGTGCTGCACTGGATGATCCGCCAGAGAGACAGACTGAAGAACTGCGGCGGCCTCAGAGGCGTGCTCCGGAAGCTGGCCTATAAGAAGCGGGAGCGGGAGGCCAGAGGCCAGTTTGGCACCGAGAGCTTTCCCTCGCCGGAGCAGGCGGCTTCCGAGCGGGAGACCGTCTTCCCGCGTATGGTGAAGATCAGCATCCTCCTGCCCCTGTGGAACAATGAGAGACAGTACCAGGAGGAAGTGCTGGATTCCGTGATGAACCAGACTTACGCAAACTGGGAACTGTGCCTGGCGGACGGCTCCGATGAGGCCCACAGCTATATCGGGGAAATCTGTAAGGAATACGCGGCCAGGTCAGACGGCCGCATCCTCTATAAGCATCTGGAGAAGAACGGCGGCATCGCCGGCAATACCAACGCCTGCCTGCAGATGGCCACCGGCGAGTACATCGGCCTGCTGGATCAGGACGATCTGCTCCACCCCAGCGTGCTCTATGAATATGTGAAAGCTATCAATGAACAGAATGCGGATTATCTGTATTGCGATGAGACCACCTTTAAGGGGGACGACATCAACCGCATGCTGACCATGCACTTCAAGCCGGACTACGCGCCGGACAATCTGCGGGCCAACAATTACATCTGCCATTTCAGCGTCTTTTCCAGGGAACTGCTGGACGGTCAGGAGTTGTTCCGCACGAAATACGACGGCAGTCAGGATCATGACATGATTCTGCGCCTGACGGACAATGCGAAGAAAATCGTCCATGTGCCCAGGCTCATGTATTACTGGAGGAGCCACTCGGGCAGCGTGGCCGCGGGTATAGAGGCCAAGCCTTATGCTATAGAGGCGGCCAAGGGAGCGGTGGCGGAGCATCTGAGGAAGCATGGATATGAGCACTTTAAAATCGAGAGCACCAGGGCTTTCGAGACTATATTCCGCATCCGTTACAATATTATCGGTACGCCGAAGATTTCCATTGTCATAGCCAACAAGGACCATGAGCCGGATCTGCGCCGCTGCGTCTCCTCCATTTTGGAGAAATCCACCTATGACAATTATGAGATTGTCATCGTGGAGAACAACAGTTCCACGGAGGAAATCAGGTCTTATTACAGCAGCCTTTTAGGGCAGGACTGGCAGGAGGATTCCGCGGTCCGGGACGGCGGCCCGGCAAAGAGCGCCGACGGCAGGATCGCCATAGTCGTCTACAGGGGAGAGTTCAACTATTCCGCCGTCAACAATCTGGGAGTGGAATATGCCACAGGTGAGTATGTCCTGCTTCTGAACAACGATACGGAGGTCATCACCGTCAACTGGATGGAGGAGCTTCTGATGTACGCCCAGCGCGCCGATGTGGGCGCGGTGGGAGCGAAGCTCTATTACGGGGACAAGACCATCCAGCACGCCGGGGTGGTAATCGGGCTGGGAGCCCACGGGACCGCGGGCCATACCCACTACAGGCAGCACCGCCAGAACCTGGGATACATGGGGCGCCTGTGCTATGCCCAGGACGTGACCGCGGTGACGGGGGCCTGCCTGCTGGTGAAAAAGTCGCTGTACCTTTCCGCGGGGGGCCTGGACGAAAGCTTCGCGGTCTCCCTGAACGACGTGGACTTCTGCCTGAAGCTGCGCGGGATGGGGCTGCTGAACGTCTTCACCCCGTTCGCGGAGCTGTTCCACTATGAATCCGTCTCCAGAGGGCTGGACGACACCGGAGAGCGGGCCCGGCGCTACAATCTGGAATCGGAGCGTTTCCGGAAGAAATGGCAGAAAGAGCTGGAGGCGGGAGATCCCTACTACAACCCCAATTTCTCTCTGGACAGAAGCGATTATTCGCTGAAAGTGTCAGAATAGCCGTGATAAACCGGGCAGAGGTTTGACTCCTGCTGTATTACGTGTTAAAATATAGGCAGGTAACACGCGCAGAACGGATAGGGGAAAATATGCATGGGCAGCAAAGAATATGAGAAAATCCTGGACGCCATACCGAATACGGGCATCTATGTGATCCGGGAAGACAATCACGAAATTCTGTATTTTAATAAGCGTATCAAGAAAATGGCTCCCAATGTGAAAAAGGGGATGACCTGCGACAGGCTGTGGAAGAATTCCTGCTCCAACTGCCCGCTTCTGAACATCGGCGATAAACAGGAAAGCCAGTCTATCAACAGCGACAATGTTCTGGGGACAGTGGATATGGAGGCGAAGCGGATGAGATGGGATGGCGACATTCCCGTCTTTGTGATCACGCTGACGCCCCATATGGATGAGTTCAGCCATGTCTACCGCAAGATACTGCGGGTGAACTTAAGCCAGAACAGCTACGAGGTGGTCAAGTCGGGGGCAGAGGAATGGGCCATAGAGTGCAAGGCGGCTACGTTCACCGGCTGGCTGGAGCAGTTTATGGAAAAGGGCAGCATCCATCCGGAGGACACGGACCGGTTCCTGAGCTTTACGCATCTGGAATATCTCAAGAGCGCGCTGTGCACCGGACGGAAGAATCTGACCTGCAGCTACAGGCGAAGTTCGCCCAACGGCTATCGCTGGAACATGCTGGAAGTGACGCCGGATTCCGGGTATACGGATGGGAACCAGACCGTCCTGATCTATATCAAGGACGTGCAGGATATGCTGAAAGAGAGCCTGGAACTGGACGAGACCAGCGTCCGCCTGCAGGAGGTCACCCGCACTCTGGGGGAGCAGAACCTGGGCATCTATACCATCGATCTGAAAGCCGGAAACGTCAATCTGGTCAGGGAGGGCGGATACAGCCAGGAGGGATGGATCTCCCAGACATTGATGTGGGATGTGGTCATGCATTCCCGCCTGGTCCGGCAGATGCATCCCGACAACCGGGAAAAGTTCCGGCAGAAATTCTCTCTGGAGGGCCTGCGCCAGGCCAGGGACACAGGGCTGCAGAAGACGGATATGCTCTGTCAGTGGCGTGAGGGGAACAAGTACCGGTACGTGGCTGTCATCGCGTATTTCGGCAGGAATCAGGGCACCAGGAACTATACGGTGCTGGCTCTCCAGGATGTGGATAAGCGCGTGCGCCAGGAGCAGGCCCTTTCCCAGAGGGATATGCAGATGGCGGCCATCCTGAAATCCCGGTTCCATGTCATGACCACGATTCATCTGGAGGACGATCAGTGCGAGCGGGTGTGGCTGAATGAGAGCGCGGAGCCTCAGAACCAGGGAACGGGCAGATATACCCTCTATTACCGGCGGGCGCTGGAAAATACCGTCCATCCGGAGGATATGGAGATTTTCCGGAAAGTGATGAATCCGGAGCATATGCGCGCCCTGGCGGAAAAGACCCGGGATTACGCGGAGGAAATCTGCCGTTACCGTCTGAAGGGGCCGGATGTGCAATGGCTGGAGCAGCATGTGACCTATATCCGCAAAGGCGGACAGATTCTGGTGAATATCCTGGGGCGCGACATCACGAAAGAGAAGCTGGAGGAGGAACAGCGTCAGAAGCTGGAACAGGAGCAGGCGGGAATCATCGACAGCTTAAGCAGCATGTTCTTCACTACCTACTATGGGGACCTGGAGCAGAATCAGCTCCGCAGCGTGAACCAGCTGGAGGAAGTGGGAAGGATCCTGGGGGACAAGGCGGACTATAACACGGCGCTGCGCATTTACGCGGAGCATTTCGTCCATCCTGAAGACAGGGCGGATTACCTCCATACTATGAGCAGCAGAAACCTGCGCCAGGTTCTGGGGAAAGAGCAGCCTTTCGTGACTTTCGCCTACCGCAAGATACCGGAGAGCGGTGACGGCGCGGCGGAAGACTACGGCTGGATACGGGCTACCGCGGTGATGGCGCAGACCGATGAGGAGGGAAAGGCCAGCGGAATCGTCTACGCGGCCCAGGACGTGACAGAGAGCAAGCGCAAGGAGATGGAGGAGCAGCGGGCCATTCAGGCGGCCTGCGAGGCGGCGAACCATGCCAACGCCTCCAAGAGCGAGTTCCTCTCCCGGATGAGCCATGATATCCGCACGCCTATGAACGGAATCATGGGAATGACGAAAATCGCCTCCGACAATGTGGAGGATCCTGAGCGGGTCCGGGACTGTCTGGGGAAAATTCAGGCATCCAGCAGCAGCCTGCTCTCTCTGGTCAATGAAGTCCTGGACATGAGCGAGATCGAGTCCGGCAATGTGGATCTGGTGGCGGACGAATTCAGGATTTCGGAGCTGATTCAGGAGGTGGCCGGGACGGTGAGCGGCCAGACGGCGGAAAAGGGGCTTGAATTTACGGTCTCTCCCATACAGGTGGAACACGGGGACGTCATCGGAGACAGAGGGCGCATCAGCCAGGTATTTCTGAACATTCTGAACAATTCCGCGAAGTTCACCCCGGCGGGCGGAAAGGTGCGCCTGACTGTGGTGGAGCGGGAGACGAAAAAATACGGATGCTGCTCCTATGATTTCATTTTTGAGGACAGCGGAATCGGGATGACAGAGGAATTCCTGCCCCATATCTACGAGCCTTTCAGCCGGGCGGAGGATTCCCGGATCAGCAAGCTTGAAGGCACCGGGCTGGGAATGACCATCGCCCAGAATATCGTGCACATGATGGGCGGAAGCATCAAGGTGGCCAGCACATTGGGAGAGGGGACCAAGGTCACGGTGACATTGCTGCTGAAGCTGCAGAAATTTACAGAGCAGAGCGCGGAGGCGGAGAAGACGGAAAGGACTGCCGGGGATACCATGTTCCAGGGCAGGAGGATTCTGCTGGTGGAGGATAATATCATCAACCAGGAGATCGCCATGGAGATCATCGGCGCCACCGGGGCGGCAGTGGAATGCGCCTCGGACGGCAAGGAGGCGCTGGAGCGGTTCGAGGCCATGCCGGAAGGGTATTTTGACATGATACTGATGGATATCCAGATGCCCGTGATGAACGGCTATGAAGCCACCCGCGCCATCAGGAAGCTCCCCCGGGGGGACGCGCTGTCCGTTCCCATTGTAGCGCTGTCCGCCAATGCCTTTGCGGAGGATATCGCCGCCAGCAGGGAGGCCGGGATGAACGCTCATATGTCCAAGCCCCTGGACATCGCCAGGCTCATGACCGAGATGCGCCGTTGGATGAGCGCATAAATTTACATCTTTTGTATGGAATCGCCTGCCAATATATGGTAAAATCAGGGTAAGTCAGTGTAAAGTGTCTGCTATGGCGCAGGATGCAGATGCAGGGGAGGAATCCCCAAGCCATGAAAACGCTGCGCAGAAAAGAGGAGAAGCAAATGAGTTATATGGACGAGTTTAATTTCTGGCTGGAAGACGATTATTTCGACCAGGGCACCAAGGATGAACTTCTGGCTATCCGCAATGATCAGGGGGAAATCGAGGAACGGTTCTACAAAGAGCTGGAATTCGGCACCGGCGGCCTGCGCGGCATCATCGGAGCCGGCACCAACCGCATGAATATCTACACGGTCCGCAAGGCTACACAGGGCCTGGCCAATTTCATCCTGAAGAAAGGAACCGGGGCGAAAGGCGTGGCCATCGCCTATGATTCCAGGCGCATGTCCCCTGAGTTCGCGGACGTGGCGGCGCTGTGCCTTGCGGCCAACGGCATCAAGGCCTATGTGTTCGACGCTCTGCGGCCCACGCCGGAACTTTCCTTTGCCCTGCGCACCTTAGGCTGCACGGCGGGCATCGTGGTGACGGCAAGCCACAATCCTCCGGAGTACAATGGCTACAAGGTATACTGGGAGGACGGCGCGCAGGTGACCGCCCCCTTTGATAAACAGATCATTGAGGAAGTGCAGGCCATCAAGGATTATCATACCGTAAAGACCATGGATAAAGAAGAGGCCAGGGCTAAGGGCCTGTACCAGGTCATCGGAAAAGAAATCGATGACGCGTATATGGCGGAGCTGAAGAAGCAGATTATCCACCCGGAGGTCATCCGGGAGGTGGCTGACGATATCAGGATTGTATACACGCCCCTGTGCGGCACGGGCAATGTCCCCGCCAGGCGCATTCTGTCTGAACTGGGCTTCAAGCATGTGTATGTGGTGCCTGAGCAGGAGAATCCGGATCCCGACTTCACCACCCTGGAGTATCCTAACCCCGAAGACCCTAAGGCTTTCACCTACGCCCTGCGCCTGGCGAAAGAAAAGGACGCGGACATCGTGCTGGCCACAGACCCGGATGCGGACCGCCTGGGCGTCTATGCCAAGGATTCCAAAACCGGGGAATATGTGTCTTTCACCGGCAATATGTCCGGCATGCTGATTGCGGAATACATCCTGCGGGAGAGGACGGCCACAGGCACCATGCCCGAGAATCCCGCTTTGGTGACCACCATCGTCACCACCAATATGACAAGGCCTATTACGAAGAACTACGGCGTGAAGCTCATAGAGGTGCTCACGGGCTTCAAGTTCATCGGCGAGCAGATCAAGCTCTTTGAGCAGACAGGCAGCAACCATTATGTGTTCGGCCTGGAGGAGAGCTACGGCTGCCTTGCCGGGACCCACGCAAGGGACAAGGATGCCATCGTAGCCGTGATGTGCCTCTGCGAGGTGGCGGCATACTGCAAGAAGCACGGCAAGACCCTGTGGGATATGATGCTGGATACCTATGGGAAGTACGGGTATTATAAAGAGTCCCAGTACACCATCACCTTAAAGGGCATCGACGGCTCCAGGCAGATTGCGGAGATTATGGAGAAGCTCCGCCAAAATCCGCCCAGGGCATTCGGCAGCCGTCAGGTGCTGAAGTTCAGGGATTACCAAACGGATAAGATTGTGGACATGGCTACCGGGGAAGAAAGCAGGACCGGCCTGCCCAAGTCTAATGTACTTTATTTCGAGCTTCCCGACGACGCGTGGTGCTGTGCCCGTCCCTCTGGCACGGAGCCAAAGATCAAATTCTACATGGGCATCAAGGGCACCAGTCTTGAGGATGCCCGGGCGCAGCTGAACCAGCTGACGGAGGACCTGAAAGCTGTGCTGTAGAAGTGCGGAAACAAAAGACGGGAAATAAAAGCGGGCGGGGATAGTTTCCCTGCCTGTTTTGGAAATGGGGATTTGGCAAATATCAATCAAGTGCATCATCTGCGGAAAATGGGAACCAAAAAAGGAGGGCTCATATGCGGAAAAGAATAGTCGCCATCCTGACAGCGCTTGTCTGCTTACTTGCGGCAGGTCTGTTTCTCCTGGGCCCCTTCAGGTTCGGCACAGGAACTTATATCGCGGCGGACAGTCCCATGATTCTGCTGGACGGCGGGGCGGGGGAGCCTGTGGTCATGTGGGGCAGGACAGGGAACTTCCAAACAGGCGATCGCGTCCTCATCCTCCACAACGGCACCATGATGCTGAGCTATCCCGCACAGATGAGTGTGTACTTCTGCATCCGCCTGAAAAAGGGGGACATAACGGACGTGCCGGAGGAGGCCATGGAGCTGTTGAGAGAAATGGGATGGCTGGAGGAAAAGGAGCTTGGGCAGAATCAATAGGGCTAATCTGAAAAAGACGATATATTATCTAAAAAGGAACGGGATTAAGAATACATGGTATGCCGTTTTGGAGCGCCTGGATGAGAGAAAGCAGCCGCCCTATATCTGGAACCCTCCCCCGGAATCCCGGCTGGCGGAGCAGCGGGCCGGGTGGCAGCGGGCCCGCCAGACCCGGGACGCCGCATCCCTCACATTCAGCATCCTTGTTCCCGTCTACCGCACGAAGCCGGAATATCTGCGGGAGCTGCTGGATTCCCTGAGGGCCCAGACTTATCCATGGTGGGAGGTGATTCTGGCGGACGCTACGGAGGATGACAGCGTGGAACAGATGCTGAGGGGCAGCAGCGGGCCCGGCGAGGTGGAGTTCGTCGGTTCCGGACAAGGGGGCCTGGCGGCACAGGACTTTTCCCCGACACTGCCCGGCGGGAGGATTCGCTATATCCATCTGGAGAAAAACGCGGGAATCGCCGAAAACACCAACCAGGCGCTCCCCTATGCCGCAGGCGACTATATAGGTCTGCTGGATCATGACGATATCCTGACGCCGGATGCCCTGCATGAGATGGCGGCGGCAATCGGACAGGAGAGGGAAAGGGGGCTGGAGCCTGCATTTCTCTATTCCGATGAGGACAAATGCAATGGCGACAGGACGGAATATTTTGAACCTAATTTCAAGGAAGACTTTAATCTGGACCTGCTTTTGAGCAACAATTACATCTGCCATTTCCTGGTGATGAAGCGGGAGTTGATGCAGGAGCTGGGGTTCCGGCCGGAATATGATGGCGCGCAGGATTTTGACCTGGTGCTGCGGGCGGCGGCTCGCCTAAAGGGCCGGGAACAGGACATCTCCCATATCCCCAAAGTGCTCTATCACTGGCGGTGCCATCCGGGCTCTACCGCGGAGAATCCGCAGAGCAAGCGCCACGCCTATGAGGCCGGGCGCAGGGCGGTGCAGGATTTCGCGGACGGACAAGGCTGGCGGGTCAGGGCGGTGGACACGGCCCATGTGGGATTCTATTCGCTGCGGTATGAGGGCGATATCTTTGAAAGCAGGACGGACATCGGAGCCGTCGGCGGCAGAGTGGTCGGCCGGGGCAGGGTGGCGGACAGGAGAGTGGCCAGCCGGGACGGGGCGGCGGCCGGACGGCCGGGATACAATCTGCCCCGGGGCAGAGGAAAGATTGTGGGCGGCCGGATGAGCCGGGATGGCCAGGTGCTCTACGAGGGTCTGCCGGTCCATTACAGCGGATACCTCCACCGGGCGGTCCTTTCGCAGGACGCGGAGGCGGTGGACCTGCGCAATATCAGGGTTCGGCCGGAATGCCGGGAACTGTTCCGGCAGATTACGGGAATCGATTACAGGACGATGCCGGGTACGGATAGGTTCGACGTCTCACAGCTGCCCGAGGGCAGTGACATATGCGCACTGAGCCTGAAACTCTGCGAGGCGCTGCGGAAAGAGGGGTACCGGATACTGTATCTGCCGGTTCAGGATTTTGATGCCATCCCGGCAGAGTGCGGCCGTACCAGAGAGAGAACGCCGTAACGGACGGAGGGCGCAGACGCAAAAAATCACAGCCAAGCCCTGCAATGCGCAGGAAAGGCTGTGATTTCTGCTCTAAGACAGCTGTGCCTGTCGTCATATAATCACGCTAAAGCGTCAAATCTCTTGTAGACAACGGGCTGCCGGGGCACGGTTTCTTCGGGTTGGCTATGGAGCAATTCCTCTGCCGGGAGTTCTGACACTTGTGTCGGTTCCTGGCCCAAAGAGGCTTCTTGTTCCAAAGCAGTCTCCGTTTCAGCAAACTCGTCCAGAGCCGCCTCCAGGGTCTCCTCGGTAACTTTATCCAGGATTTCGCTCAATATCCCCTTGCCCTCATCGATGCCGAGAGCTTCCTCCACAGCCTCTTTCTTGCGCTCCTCGGCTGTCTTGGGCTCGCTCTTTTCGATGGCTTTGGCGTTTTCCTCGCCCTGTTCCTTTGCCTCGTCCAGCAGATGGAACATCTGGGCGTTGTTATATTCCGCCCTGGCGGCCGCGATGCTGTCCTCATAGGTGTGCAGCATCTCCAATATTCTGGCTGCTTCCTCCGGGCTGGAGCATTCGATATTCTTCAGATTCTTTTTCTGATTCTCGAAAAAATCCACCTGCCTGTCGCGCCGGGCCTGCCGCTCCAGCTTCTGCGCCGTGCTTTTCAGCATACCGCCGCCGAAGAGGTTGTTCAGCCCTGCCGACATGGGGTTCGTATTCTGCAATCTGATGTTCATAGCTGACCTCCGTTTTCCGTTGTATGACAGAAATATCGGCATTTTGCGGGAATTCTTTATGAAAATGTCATGAACCGTATGGAAGCCATCGGGAGCCCGGCGCGGGTGGCGCTGAAAAAGATGCCTATTGCGTTTCTGCCCAAAACAGCTTATACTTACTCAGGACGTTTTCCTGAAAAGAGAGAGGAAAATAAAAAGAGAGCGTATAAGGAGAATGCCATGCAGAAAGCGACAGTCGTCATTCCCAATTATAATGGGATGAAATTCATAAAGGAGTGTCTGGAATCTCTCCTGGAGCAGGATATCCCCCTTTCGGAATATCACATACTTGTAGTGGATAACGGCTCCACAGACGGCAGCAGGCAGCTGATAGAGGACGCATTTCCCGATGTTTCCCTCATTGCGCTGTCCTCCAACACAGGCTTCTGCCATGCGGTGAATGCAGGCATTGAGGCCGCGGCGACCCCTTATGTGATTCTGCTCAACAACGACACGAAAGTCCATCCCCGCTTCGTCAGGGCGCTCTGCGATTCCATGGACGCAAGGCCGGAGGCTTTTGCCGTCAATGCCAATATGCGCATATGGGACAGGCCGGAACTGATGGACGACGCCGGTGACAGATACTGCGCGTTAGGCTGGGCCTATGCCCGGGGAAAGGGACGGCCTGCCGCCCGGTATGACAGTCCGGCAGAGATCTTTTCCGCCTGCGGGGGCGCGGCCATCTACAGGAAAAGCATCCTTGAAGAAATCGGCCTGTTCGATGAAGGGCATTTTGCTTACCTGGAGGATCTGGACATAGGATACCGGGCCCGGATTTACGGCTACCGCAGCTTCTACGAGCCGGCGGCGCAGGTCATCCACTACGGCAGCGCATCCAGCGGCTCCCGGTATAATGAATGGAAGACGGAGTTAGCTGCTGCCAACAGTATATATGTGATCGCGAAAAACATGCCCATTTTACAGTGGATCTGGAACCTGCCTTTTCTGCTGCCCGGTTTTTTGGTAAAATTTTTATTTTTTTGCGGGAAGAGAATGGGGATACTGTATTTAAAAGGGCTTTGGAATGGAGTGAAGAAATCGTTTTCCAGAGAGGGCAGAGAGAGAAAAGTCCCTTTCCGCTGGGAACACCTGGGAAATTATCTGGCGATTCAGGGGCAGCTCTATGCCAATACCCTGAGGATTCTTAAGAAATCTTAAGAAACAGCTTCATAAAATCATAAGTTGTTATTTTTATAATAATGGTGTATCGTAACCTTAAGGTGGCGCTTATGATAAAAGATAATCAGAAAGTATTTAACCGGTTGATGGTGGTAATTGATGTCGGCATTACCTCGGCATCCTTTATGCTGGCCTATGGTTTCAAATTCTATTTTTTAAATGACGGGCCGGGACTCGGCGTGCTTCCTGTGGAGGAATACATTAAGCTCCTGCCGCTTGTGCTACCTATTTATGCGCTCATCTATTATTTTTGCGGCGTGTATGCGCCTAAACGGACTGTGCGGCGCAGGTTTGAGATTTTCGGCATCGTTAAGGCGAATACCATCGGGATTGTGGCATTGATTATCGTTCTGTACATGATTATCCGTGAAATCAATTTCTCCCGTTCGGTGATAGGCCTTTTTTATATTTTTAATGTACTGATTACCTCCGGTTTCCGCCTTACCCTGCGCCGGGGGCTGCGGACGATCCGGAGGAAAGGCTATAATCTGAAGCATATCCTGCTGGTGGGATACTCCCGGGCGGCGGAGGAGTACATCGACAGGCTCTCGGACAATCCCCAGTGGGGGTATGTGGCCTGCGGGATCCTGGACAACCACATCCCGGCGGGGACAGTCTATAAGGGGGTCAAAGTGCTGGGCAGGCTTGGGAATCTGGAAGTGATTCTGCCGGAGAACAAGCTGGACGAAATCGCGATTTCCCTGTCCCTGAAGGATTACGACCATCTGGAGGGCATCGTGGCCATCTGCGAGAAATTCGGCGTGCACACGAAATTCATCCCGGATTATAACAGCCTGATTCCCAGCAAGCCCTATACAGAGGACCTGATGGGGCTGCCCGTCATCAATATCCGGTATGTGCCCCTGACGAACACGGGGAACATCATCATAAAACGGATTACGGACGTAGCGGGTTCGGTGTTCGGCATTGTGATTACCTCCCCGATTATGCTGCTGTCGGCGCTGCTCATCAAGCTTACCAGCCCGGGGCCTGTGATTTTCAGGCAGGAGAGGGTAGGGCTCCACAACAAGCCTTTTTATATGTACAAATTCCGCACCATGGAACAGCAGGCTCCCGGAGAGGAGAAAAAAGCCTGGACAGTGCGCAATGACCCCAGAGTCACGACCGTGGGGAAATTCCTGCGGCGCACCAGCCTGGATGAACTTCCGCAGCTGTTCAACATCCTGCATGGGGATATGAGCCTGGTGGGGCCCAGGCCGGAGAGGCCGCTTTTCGTAGAGAAATTTAAGGAAGAGATTCCCAGGTACATGGTGAAGCATCAGGTGCGGCCGGGACTGACCGGCTGGGCCCAGGTGAACGGCCTGCGGGGCGACACCTCTATCCGGAAACGGATTGAATACGATATCTACTATATTGAGAACTGGACCATATGGTTTGACATGAAAATAATCCTGATGACATTTTTCACAGGATTCATTAATAAAAATGCTTACTGATAAGGAGACGGTATTATGACGACTGGAGGAAAAAGGAATGCAAGGCAGCGGGCCGCAAGACAGAGGAGGAAGATGATTCTCTTTGCGTTTGAAATCATCATCATCCTGGTGATGGTGGCGGTGCTGTATCTGGTGATGAATAAGACCAGCGAGGGGCCGAAAGTGACAGTTATGGACACGGAGAAACTGGCCATCCCTTCCCAGGTGCAGGAGATGAAGGAAGAAGGAGGCGCCATGCACGGCTATATGAACATCGCACTGTTCGGCGTGGATGCCCAGACAGACAGCCAGCTGTTCAAAGACAGCCGAAGCGACAGTACGATAATCGCCAGCATCAATCTGGACACAGGGGACATCAAGCTGGTCAGCGTATACCGTGACACCTATCTCAATATCGGCACGGACGAGTACCAGAAGTGCAACGGGGCCTATTCCTACGGTGGCGCGGAACAGGCGGTGAAGATGCTGAACATGAATCTGGACATGGACATCACGAATTTCGTCACGGTGGGCTATAAGGGCCTGAGCGAGGTGATTGACGGTCTGGGCGGCGTGTATATAGATGTGGACAGCGAGGAGCTGAAGCATATCAACAATTACCAGGTGGACGTGTCCAATGTGCTCAAGTGCGAGTATACTCCGGTTACGGAGCCCGGCTATCAGCTGCTCAACGGCGTGCAGGCTACTGCCTACTGCCGTATCCGCCAGACAAAAGGCGACGACTTCCAGCGCGCGGCGCGCCAGCGGGAAGTGATTCAGGCCATTGAGGAGCAGGCCAAGAAGATGGATCTGGCCACGCTGACGGCAGTATTCAATGACTGCATCGATGATATTTATACCAGCCTTGATTCCAAGGATATCCTGGATTTGATTGGCAATATCATGAATTACAGAATCGTGGAAGAGGAGGGCTTCCCTCAGCCGGATCTGCGCGGAAACGCCAATATGGGCGCCAAGGGCGCCTGCGTCATCCCCACGGATCTGCAGTCCAACGTGATATGGCTGCACCAGTTCCTGTTTGAGGACACGGCCTATACGGTTTCGGACAGCGTAAAGGAATACAGCCAGAAAATCATATCGGATACATCTCCATATATGGAATAAGAAAAGCCTGATAGATATCTGAAAAGGAGAGTGCCATGCTCTCCTTTTTTATGCGCAGGCCATTTGGCGAGGATAAGGAGAGAAGCATTTGAAGATAGATGTCATCATTCCCATATATAAGCCGGACAAAGCCCTGTTTACCCTGCTGGACAGGCTTAAGAGTCAGTCTGTGCCCATCCATAAAATCATCCTTATGAATACGGGCAGGGAATACTTTACTGCGCTGATACAGGAAGAGGAATTCGCGCGGAGATATCCCGGCGCAGAGGTGCGTCACCTGGAAAAAAAGGATTTTGACCACGGAGGGACAAGGCATGAGGCCGTGGGCTATTCGGATGCCGAAATCTTTGTGATGATGACTCAGGACGCCGTGCCGGCGGATTGTTATCTGATGGAGCGGCTGACGGGCAATCTGAAAGGGAAGACGGCGGCGTCTTACGCCAGGCAGCTGCCGGACGCCGCGTCCTCTGAGTTCGAGAGAGTCTCCAGGCAGTTCAACTATCCGGATGTTTCGCGGATAAAGAGCCTGGAAGACTTGCCGGACATAGGAATAAAGACCTTTTTCTGCTCCAATGTATGCGCCGCCTACAGGCGGGATATTTACGAGGAATTGGGAGGATTTGCACGGCATATCATTTTCAATGAGGATATGGTATACGCGGCGGAGGCGGTGAAAGCAGGGTACAGCATCGCCTATGAGGCTCATGCCCTGGTGGTGCACTCCCATAATTATACCAATCTGCAGCAGCTTCACAGGAATTTCGATTTGGGAGTGTCCCAGGCGCAGCACCCGGAAGTGTTCAGCATGGCGGCATCGGAGTCCGAGGGAAAACGTCTGGTAAAAGAGATCTGGAAACAATTAAAGGAGAAAAAGCGCCTGCACCGCTTTCCGGGATTCTGTGTGCAGTGTGGCTTTAAATACGCAGGCTACCTCCTGGGAAAGCATTATGAAAAGCTGCCCCGCGGCCTGGTACTGCGCCTCACGGCCAACCGAGAGTACTGGAAAGAATAAAGAAGCACTTTTCACAATCACTTCATGGAGAAAACACAATTTTATCACAATTGCCAGATATACTAAAGTACATAAAGATGAAACAACAAAAGATTCAATCATAGAGGAGGTAATCATTATGTACGAAAACGATATTTATTCCAATTCTGACAACGGCAGCTATACGACTTACCAGACAGACCCCAATCGTAATCCGGGAACGGACTTCGTGATGGTTCCCGACCCGGGCAAAAAAGGAAAAAAGAAAAAGGGCGGTTTCAGGAAAGTCCTGTTCAGCATGAGCCTGGGCCTGGTGTTCGGCCTGTTCGCAGGGGCAGGGTTCTATGTGGTACAGCTGGGAGTAGACAGGATAGCCGGGGAAGACGCGGCCGAGGTTTCCACGGAAGATGCCGCAAAGCCCGGCCTGCCGGACAGCATAGGGGAATCCTGGCTGAATAATATCAACAACATCACCTACGTGAATACCGATATCTCCAATGTGGTGGAGGATGTGATGCCGGCCATGGTGTCCATCGTGAACAATTACACCCAGACAGGAACCACTTTCTGGGGCCAGCCCTACAGCCAGCAGGGAGCGTCCAGCGGATCCGGCATCATCGTGGCGGAGAACGAGAACGAGCTTCTGATCGTGTCCAACAATCATGTGGTGCAGGGCATGGATACACTGGAGGTCACTTTCATTGACGGCTCCGTAGCCCAGGCCCATATCAAGGGCACGGATTCGGACATGGATCTGGCGGTCATTGCAGTGTCTATGGAGGATCTGTCCCAGGAGACGAAGAACGCCATTACCATCGCTACCATGGGGGACAGCGATGACCTGAAGCTGGGTACGCCTGTCATCGCCATCGGCAATGCCTTAGGATACGGACAGTCTGTCACCAGCGGCATCATCAGCGCCCTGAACCGTGAGATGACCTTGGATGACGGCTCTGTAGGCACTTTCATCCAGACTGATACAGCCATCAACCCCGGCAACTCCGGCGGCGCGCTGTTAAATATCAACGGTGAGGTCATCGGCATCAATTCCAACAAGATAGCCAGCTCCCAGGTAGAGGGCATGGGATACGCCATTCCCATCAGCTCTGCCAGCCCTATCATCGCAGACCTCCTGGAGCGCCAGACCAGGACCGAGAAAGTGCCGGACGGCGAGGCAGGCTATATGGGAATCACCATGCAGGATGTGACGGACCAGATTGCGCAGACGCTTGGTATTCCCGAGGGTGTGTATGTGTATGATGTGACAGAGGGTTCTGCGGCAGAGCAGGCAGGCATTCAGCGCGGCGACGTCATCGTGAAGTTCGACGGACAGAGGGTTTCCACACGTGTGGAGCTGAAGCAGCTGGTAGGATACTACAAGGCAGGCGAGACCGCTACGGTGACAGTGAAACGCTTCGTGGACGGCCAGTATGAGGATGTGGAACTGGAGGTCACGCTGGGGAGCCAGCCGACGGAATAGAGGCATCGCTATATGATATTATGACGCAACCGGGCAGGGAGACCTGCCCGGTTTTTGTGGTGCCATGAATGCGCTTTGCCCGGCGGAAAGCGGCCGGGCCCTGGAAGATAAAAACAAGATTCCCCAGATACTTGACATAAAGCGCCCAATGCCTGTAAAATCCTACTCAATAAGCTCGTGACGGCGGAAGAGGGATTATGAAGAAGAGATATGTACTGCACACAATAACGGGAAAACTGTTTTTACAGCTGCTGCTTATTTTTGGCTGTCTGCTGTGCCTGATATCGCTGACACAGTTCGGCATCATGAATGTGGCCAGGACAGAAATGTATGACAGGATGAGCAGCCAGGCGGATAACTATCTGAACCAGCTGGATGAATCACTGGTACAGATAAAGAGGCAGCAGCTCAGCAGCCTCAATGACTGGGACATGATTAACATTACTGTGAACTATGATTCCATGAGCGGATATGAGAGGCGGCTGGCCCTGCTGGCGCTCCGGGAACGGGCTTTTTTGAAATCGGTTTCGACATCGTAGAGGGCGCCAGGGTCTATATTCCGGGAATTGCCTATGTGATTACCGGTTCTTCCGTTAAGAGAATGACAGAGGAGGATGGGGGCCTCCCCCCGGGAATACCAGATGCGCACCGGCATTGAAAAGTAAAGCAAAGCTGCAAAAGCATTCTGGTAATGGCAGGGTATAAGATAGCGGACAAATATGCCGGATATAAGGTATGGTAGGAGAGAGGTATGAAGACAAAGATAAAAACTTCCATGGGAAGAAAAGTGTTTTTGGCGGCGGATGTGGTGACTGTGGTGGTATTGTCTGTCCTGTGCATGATTCCCCTGCTGAATCTGCTGGCGATTTCATTCAGTTCCTTCCAGGCGATTATAGAAAATAAGGTGACACTCTTTCCGGTGGATTTCACACTGAATGCCTACGAATATGTAGTTCAAAGCCGGAAGTTCTGGACTTCGGTCAGAGTCAGCCTGCTCAGGGTCCTGCTGGGCGTGCCGGTCAATGTGCTGATGACGATTCTGGCGGCATACCCCTTGTCGAAGGACCCGAATCAGTTCAGGGCGCGCAGATTCTATGTGGCGTATATGATGATTGTGATGCTGTTCAACGGAGGCCTGATGCCGACTTATTATGTGGTGGCGAAGACCGGCCTGATCGACAGCGTCTGGTCCCTGGTTCTTCCGGGGGCGGTTCCGGTGTTCAGCTGTATCGTGCTGTTGAATTTTTTCCGGGGAATTCCCTCGGAATTAGAGGAATCGGCAAAGCTGGACGGAGCGGGACAATGGACCATACTGACAAAGATTTATCTGCCGCTCTCAAAGCCGTCCATAGCCATGGTGACATTGTTCAGCCTGGTAAATCATTGGAATTCCTATTTTGACGGATTGATTTATTCGAACCGCACCCAGAATTATCCATTGCAGTCATATCTCCAGACAATTGTGGTCTCGACGACAGATTTGATAAAAAACGGCGATATTGACGCATTGATGAAGCTGACCAACATCAATGATATCAATATGCGAGCGGCGCAGGTATTCATTTCCGTGGTGCCGCTGATGGCAGTGTACCCGTTCCTGCAGAAATACGTCACCACGGGCCTGGTTTTGGGCAGTGTGAAAGGATAAGAGGAGAGATAAGTATGGAAAGGAAGAGAAGTATTCCTTGGATGGAGCAGTTTTCCCGGCCGGATATGGAATATCGGCCGGAGGTAAGATGGTGGCTGGCAGAAGGATTCCACACGGACCAGACGCTCTTAAAGGACATTGGAATGATAGAGGAGGCCGGGTTCGGAGCCATTGAGTTTCTGGCTATGGATGAGCCGGGGGCCGATTCCTCTCTGTACGGGTGGGGATCGGAGGAGTGGATCCACGATTCCCATGTTGTGATGGCGGCGGCCACGGAGAAAGGCATGGGCGTTTCCATGACCAGCGGCACCAACTGGTCAAACGCGAATCTGATAACGATTACGCCGGATGATAAGGCGGCGGCCAAGGAGCTGGACTATACCTCCGAAATTCTGCAGCCCGGCCGTTCCAGATCCGGATTGCTGAAAAAATGCGAGCTGACCCGCCCCGGTGTCTGCGCGCAGGAGCTGATTGCGGTCCTGGCCATGAAAAGGCAGGGCAACACGGAAGAAGCGACGATTATGGACCAGGATTCCTGTATTCTGCTCACAGATCAGGTAAAGGATGAGGCGCTGGATTTTACGGCGCCTGCGGACGGAGAATATGAGCTGTTCGCGTTCTGGCTTCACGGAACCGGCCAGACGGCATCGCCCTCCGTCAGCGTATCCTATACCATCAATTATATTGACCGCTATGGGGTGGAAGCGTTTATAGACTACTGGAACCGGGAAGTGATCACAGAGGAGATAAAAGGATTTCTGGGAAAGAACCATCGGGTGCAGATGTACATGGACTCCCTGGAGCTTTCCACCTACGGCAGGGGAGGGCAGTTCTGGGGCTATCATCCGTTACCATTATTATTACACCTGCGGGGACAGCGTTTTCCTGGAAAAGCTCCGCAGTGATCTGTATCAGACCATGACCGACCTGTATATGGAGAACATGCTCCGTCCCATGCAGGAATGGCTGCACAGCATCGGAATGACCCTGCGCAGCGAGATATCCTATGGACTGCCCTTTGAAATCTCCCAGCCGGGAAAATATGTGGACGGCATTGAGACGGAATCGCTGGAGTTCTGCTCTCAAATCGAGTCTTTCCGGAATCTGGCGGATCCGTCACATCTGTACCGGCGCCTGTATTCCAGCGAGACCGGCGCTTCGCTTATGAATTATATGAATGGCCTGGAGTTTTACACCCAGATTATTTATACACAATTCGCGGCCGGAGTAGCCCGGACGGTACTGCATGGCTATGCCGGCATTGCCGGAAGCGACGCCTCCACCAGGTGGCCCGGGCACGAGGGGATGTGGCCGGTATTCTCGGAGCGGTTCGGCAGCCGGCAGCCGTCATACTGCCACTATGGGGACTGGACCGCGATGATTTCCAGATACCAGCTGATGCTGCGGCAGGGCAGGCCCCGGGTGGATCTGGGCATTCTCCGTCTGGATTATAATTTCAACAACCTGATATCCTGGGGGCTGGATAATCTCACGGAGCTGGATTATTATGAGAACAAGGGATTCCGCGCCAATGAGGGGCTGTATTGGAAAGATATGTCGCTGCAGAATACGGGCTATACCTATGATTATTTCGCGCCGCAGATTCTGGAGGAGGATTTCGTCAAGTGGGAAGACGGGATGCTTGACCCGGAAGGCGCAGGATATCAGGCGCTGCTTGTCTATCAGGAGGCGCTGCCATATTCTGCCGCGCTGAAATTATATCAGCTGGCGCAGGCCGGGATGCCTTTGCTGTTCGTGGACGGAGTGAACGAGACGCTTCGCCCGGAGGGGATTTCCTATACCCACAGGCAGGCGGCGGTGCGCACGGCTTCTCTGGATCGAAAGGATGAAGCGCTGGCGGAAATCATTGCCGGAATGAAAGCGCTTCCCAATGTGCGGGAGATTCAGGAGCAGGGACAGACGCTGGAGACATTGCGGGAGATGGGGATTATCCCCCGGGCGGCATTTCTGGAGAAGAATCCATGTATCCTGACGAATCTGCGGGAAGACGAAAGCGGCAAATATCTCTTTGTATATCAGTTTATGTATACAAAGCAGGAGCCGTCGGATGTGACGCTTTCGGTGGAGGGAATCGGCAGGCCCTGGCGTCTGGACTGCTGGAGCGGAGAAATAGGGCAGATTCCGGATTACAGGCAGCATATGGGGAGGACGGAACTGAAACTGCATTTGCAGCCGGGCGAGGCATGCATGATTTATCTGGAGCATTCGTCGCAGGAAGAAAAGCCGCAGGATAGCAGGCCGTCAGAGTGGGATGTCCCGGAACCTGTCCGGCTGCGGCAATGGGATCTGGTGGTAGAAGACTGGAATGAGGGAAGAAAGGTTTCCATCCTGGAAAACCGGGGTTTGGGTATCGAGACCGAAGAAGTATATTATGAGACCTCCAAAGAGAGGATTCATGTGCCGGAGACGGATTTGAGGCCCTGGTGCGAAATACCGCAGATTGGCCCCGAAGTTTCCGGTGTGGGATATTATACCGCAAATGCTGTGCTGTCGGAAGAATGGGGCGGCGCCTGCGGCACGGTTCTTGCGCTGGGTTCCACAAACGGGAATACGGCGGCTGTATATGTCAATGGAAAAAAGGCGGGATTAGTGGATTTCAACGTGAACAGAATCGACATTTCGAAGCTGCTGGTTCCGGGGGAAAATACCATATGTATAGAGGTTTCCAGCACATTGAATAACCGGCTCCTGGCCCGGGGGTATTATAAGAAAGCGGGTCTTTGCACGCTTCAGATCAATGATGAGGACGCGGAGCTTCCGGAAGATTCCCCTTTCAACATCAGAGCGTCGGTCCGGGAGTATGGTCTGACGGGTGAGGTGACGCTGATTCCCTATCGGCGCGAAAGGCCGGAATAGGGTTTTGGGACATGTGCCGTATGCTTATGGCGGAGCCCGGGGACGCATGGAGGTTTAGAAAAAGTTCACTTGTGCAGAGCGGCATTTTCGAGTATACTGGAGACAGGTTCCATAATACGCGAAAATAAGGAGACAAAGCCATGTCTGATATATATGACGAAAAAGAGGAAGAAAAAAGGGCCGAAGAAAGCACAGGAGAAAAGAAGACAGACCTGACAGAGGGGCATTCGGACGCCTCCGCCACCAAGAACGCGGGAAAGGGCGACAATAAGGACTACGAGGATGTCTGCTTCATCTGCCGCCGTCCGGAGAGCAAGGCAGGCAAGATGTTCAGGCTGCCCAACAATATCTGCATCTGCAACGACTGCATGCACAAGACCATGGAGACGGTCAGCCAGTTCGATTACCAGGGGATGCTGAACAATCCCCGGCTGCAGAACGACTTGGATCAGATGGCGAAGCAGAACGGATTCCCCAATATCAGCTTCGTGAACCTGGCGGACCTGCGGGGGGACGGCGGCATCCCCAACAAGCAGAAGCTGAAGAAAAAGAAGAAAGAGAACCCGGAGCCGGCGCTGAACATCCGGGACATCCCCGCGCCCCACAAAATCAAGGCCAGCCTGGACGAATATGTGGTAGGTCAGGAGCATGCCAAGAAAGTCATCTCCGTGGCGGTGTACAATCACTACAAGCGCGTAGCCACCGGCACCATGGACAATATCGAGATAGAGAAGTCCAACATGCTCATGATCGGCCCTACCGGCTGCGGCAAGACCTACCTGGTGAAGACCCTGGCCAGGCTCCTGGACGTGCCCCTTGCCATCGCGGACGCCACCTCCCTGACGGAGGCGGGCTATATCGGCGACGACATCGAGTCTGTGGTGTCCAAGCTCCTGGCGGCTGCGGACAATGACGTGGAGAAAGCGGAGCGGGGCATCATCTTCATCGACGAGATTGACAAGATAGCAAAGAAAAAGAACACCAACACCCGGGACGTCAGCGGCGAGAGCGTCCAGCAGGGGATGCTGAAGCTTTTGGAGGGAGCCGAAATCGAAGTACCCGTGGGGGCTAACAGCAAGAACGCCATGGTGCCCCTGGCCACGGTGAACACCAGGAATATCCTGTTCATCTGTGGGGGCGCGTTCCCGGACCTGGAGGAGATTATCAAGGAGCGGCTGAACAAGAGCGCCTCCATGGGCTTCAATTCCGAGCTGAAAGACAAGTATGACAAAGATAAGAACATCCTCTCCAAGGTGACGGTGGAGGATATCCGGAAGTTCGGCATGATTCCGGAATTCATCGGCCGTCTGCCCATTATCTTTACTCTACAGGGGCTGACCAGGGATATGATGGTGAAAGTCCTGAAAGAGCCCAGGAACGCTATCCTGAAGCAGTACCAGAAGCTTCTGGAGCTGGATGAGGTGAAGCTGGAGTTCGCAGAAGAGGCCCTGGAGGCCATCGCCGATAAGGCCATGAAGCGGGATACCGGCGCCAGGGCCCTGCGGTCCATCATAGAGGATTTCATGCTGGACATCATGTACGAGATACCGAAGGACGACAATATCGGGCGGGTCACCATTACGAAAGAATACATCGAGGGCACGGGAGGCCCCGTCATCGATATCCGCGGCAACCAGATATTGGAGGATGTGGACAAGCTGAAAGAAATACCGATGAAATAGGACAAAGCAGGATATAGCGGAATAGAGTAGGATAAAGAAAAAGCCATGACAGCAGGGAGAAAGCCTTGCGCGTCATGGCTTTTTGATGCCTGTTCCCATACGCCGGGCTATGCTTTTTCCCATGAAAGTATAGTATTTCCTATGTTCAAAAGAAATAAGGCTGTGCTATTTTGAAAGCGTAATGGAAAAATGGCGCGGAAAGGAGAAGAATATCTATGGAAAGAATCTTAGACGGAAAAAAGTTCTATATCGGAGTGGACTGCGAGGGTGCGGCATGTGTGGTGGGAGAGCCGGGAAAAGGACTGGGGCAGGGTGGCCAGTATCGTTTTGCGGTGCAGCAGGCCGCCAGGGAAGCCAATGCAGCCGCGCAGGAGCTGTTCGAGCTGGGGGCGGAGACTGTGGTAATCTGGGACAATCATGGGAATGGATGTAATTTTGACTATGAGTTATTGGATTCACGTGTAAATATCGCGCTTGGAAGCGGGCACAGGGGACGTTTTCCGCTTTTGGACGAGGACTACGCAGGGGTGATGTTCATCGGATACCATGCCCGGGAAAATACGGCGGGAGCGGTCCTGGCCCATACTTATTCATCCGCGGCATATCAGTACTACAAATTGAATGGCCGTGAAGTGGGGGAGATGGAGGTGGACGCGGCCTTTGCGGCGCTGAAGGAGGTGCCCGTGATGTTCTGCGCATCGGATTACTGCGGGATACGGCAGGCGAAGGAATCTTTCCCCTGGGTGGAAACCGTGGTCACTAAGAAAGGGATGAGCTGGACGTCCGCTGTGAGCAAGCATCCTTTGGCGGTGTGCGAGGAAATCAGGGAAACTGTCCGTCGGGCTGCACTTCGCCTGGAAGAGATGGAATGTTACCGCCTGCCGTCACCGCTGGAGGTGGAAATCCGCTACAAGAGAATGGAGGATGCGTCCAGGGCTATTCTGGTGGATTGGGAGGGAAAGCCATTCGCCTTATCGGATGCTTTCACACGGAAAGGAATCATGAACAGCATAGAGGGACTTTTTTGAGGAAAAGCCAGCAATATAACGGTGGATACATGAGGAAAAAAGACATGCATATAAATAAAGACGAAGAAAATGACAAGAAACAATCTATTCATATATTTTCTACCATAAAAGTATAGAATTTCCCATTTTTCGTTGTATAGATGCATGATATACTTAAATAAGAACAAATGATTTACTAATGAAACGCCGAAACACGTACAGGAAGGCTGCGGATTAGGGAAAGGTATGGGAATTGTATGAAGCGATTGAGAAGATTTGGGCATAGGCTGTGGAAAGACCGTATACTTACGTTGATGGCGCTGCCGGCTCTGGCGCTGATGATTTTATTTAATTATGTGCCTATGAGCGGCCTGGTCCTGGCGTTTAAGAAATTCGACTATTCCAAAGGGCTGTTCTGGAGTCCGTGGAACGGACTGGAGAATTTCAGGCTGCTGTTTTTGTCGGGGGACACTTTCTGGCGCATTACCCGCAATACGCTGCTTTATTATGTGATGTTCACTGCCGTGGGAACAATCTGTGAAGTGGCCCTTGCCATCGGGATTTATGAACTGGTATTTAAAAAACTTGGAAAGGGGATTCAGAGCATCCTGATTCTGCCCACATTCATCTCTTTCGTGGCGGTCTCCTATATTGTGGAGGCCCTGCTGCAGAACAACACAGGCCTGGTGAACCAGTTTTTGATGTCCCTGGGAAAGGAATCCATCTATTTCTACATGGAGAGCAAGTATTGGCCTATGATTCTTCTTCTTGTGAAGATATGGAAAGGCACAGGATACGGATCGGTGCTGTATCTGGCTACTTTGAGCGGCGTGGACACCCAGCTGTATGAGGCGGCCATGCTGGACGGGGCCAACCGACGCCAGCAGCGCCGCTATATCACGCTCCCGATGCTGCTTCCCATGATTACCATCATGCTGCTTTTGAGCATCGGATCCGTGATGCATTCTGACACGGGTATTTTCTATCAGACTACGAAAAATATCGGCGCTCTGTATGAGACGACCCAGGTGCTGGACAGCT
Source organism: Acetatifactor aquisgranensis (assembly GCF_943193215.1). Taxonomy (NCBI): domain Bacteria; kingdom Bacillati; phylum Bacillota; class Clostridia; order Lachnospirales; family Lachnospiraceae; genus Acetatifactor; species Acetatifactor aquisgranensis. The sequence continues at coordinate 137,359 of NZ_CALPDH010000003.1, forward strand.
ATGTGCTGAATGCTATCATGAAGTCTTCAAATTACGGTGTGACGACGGCCATTACCCTGTACCAGTCGGTGATAGGCTTTGCGCTGACCGTTTCAGTCAATATGGTTGTCCGGAAGATTTCTCCGGAGAACGCATTGTTTTAGAAAGGGGGTGGCGGCTTTATGAGGAAAAAGGTTACGGCAGGGCAGATTATACTTTTGATTGTGCTGATTATTTTGGCGGCGGCCTGTCTGTTTCCCCTGGCATTGGTAGTAACGGCATCGTTCAGCAGTGAAATCAGTTTGATTCAGAACGGATTCCTTCTGATACCAGAAGAGTGGTCGCTGGACGGATGGAACTATGTGATGAACCTGGGTACGCAGCTTTTGGTCTCGTATCGCAATACATTTTTCATCACGATTGTGGGGACTCTGACCAGTCTGCTGGTGATGAGCATGCTGGCGTTCGTGCTGAGCCACCGCGACTTCGTATTTCGGAAACTCATCACCATGATATTGCTGGGAACCATGCTGTTTTCCGGAGGGAGGCTCGCCACCTATCTGGTCAATACCACGATTTACCATCTGAAAGACACGATGCTGATTTTGTGCCTGCCCACGGTATCGGCGATGTATGTGATCATCCTGCGCACTTATATCCAGCAGAACATTACGGATTCCCTGCTGGATTCAGCGAAGATAGACGGAGCGGGAGACTTCAGGATTTATGCGCAGATTGTCATGCCTCTGCTCCCGCCTGCGCTTGCGTCAGTGGGATTCATGGTGGCCATCGGTTACTGGAACAACTGGGAGACCAGTTATCTGTACATAACCAGCAACAGCAAAATGCCTCTGCAGCTGCTGTTGATGAAGACGGAGAAGATGATTGAAGAGCTCAACAGGAGCGACATCGGGGCCCAGGCCCTGGCGATGATGTCAGAAATGCTTCCATCGGTCAGCGCCCGTATGGCCATGCTGATTACGGTGCTGGGGCCGATAATGATCGCTTATCCGTTCTTCCAGAGGTATTTCATACAGGGTCTGACGGTTGGATCCGTGAAAGGCTAAGCGGGCTGAAGCAGGTTTTAGCCAGAGTATTTCTGAATGAAAGGCAACGCCAGGCGCCGGCGTATGAATTCGGTATGTACTGTGGTTTAAAATAGACGCAAAAAGGTTAAGTTAGACTATAGAGGAAGAGGAGAGAAGAATGAAGAAGAAAGCATTGAAGGTTCTGGCAATGGCACTTACGATGACCGCTGGCATGCTGACAGCCTGTGGAGATCCGGGCGGTTCCGGATCCTCGGACAAAGCGGAGGGCAATTCGCAGAGCCGCTCGGAAAGCAGTGTGGAAGAAAGTTCTGAAAGCTCGCAGCAGGCTCAGGAGAGCGGCGGCAACGATGCTGCCGGGGAAACCGTGAACATCAAATGGTACCGCTATCAGCCCTATGCCGATGCGGACGAACAGGAAGTGGTAGATGCCATCAATGCCTATATCGAGCCTTTGATTGGGGTGACAGTCACGGTGATAAATGCCGGTCAGATGGAGGAGCTGGATCTGGCCCTGGCGTCGGGGGAGGACATCGACATTTTCTGGGCTGCTTCATGGAAAAATGGTTTTACCTATGTAAAAAATAATTCCGCCATGGACCTGACGGATTTGATTCCCAACTATCCGGTTCTGCAGGAATCTATTCCGGAAAATATCTGGGAAGGCGCAAAGCTCAACGGCCGGAATTACTATGTGCCCATTTACAAAGAGTCCGCCACAGGCTATGGAATGGTATATCCTCTGGAAGTGGCAGAGAGATACGGATGGGATATGGACAGCGTGAAGACCATGGCCGATTTGACCCCTCTGCTTCAGGATGCCTATGAGGGCGGCGCGACCCGTGCATATTGCGGAAGCGGGCTGGAGTTTGCGAACTCCCATGTAGATGACTACAGCTTCATTGAGTACCGTTATTGCGTCAAAGCAGACGGCAGCGACAGTACTGTGATGAATATGGCCGATTTGCCAGAGTATGCCGAGTTCCTGAAACTGAGGCGGGAATGGAATCAGGCAGGATATATCAACGGAGATTATATTGAGGGGTATACCACCGGTGCGGATTTGATACAGCTTACGGCAAACGGCGATGCAGTTTTCTCGGCCTGGGCAATCGTGCCTGACGGCGAAGGCATTGCCAGCGCCCGTTTCGGCATACCCTGCGGAATTGTCGAACTGACAGGCAGTTACATCAATACCAATTCCCCTTTCGGCTCCGCATATATGATCAATGTGAACACACAGAAAGCGGATGCCTGCCTGAAGTTCCTGGAACTGCTGAGCACGGATGAGACATTGGCGAACCTGGCTGTCTATGGCATCGAAGGAAAACATTACAATCTGACAGAGGACGGCAGGGTCCAGACAGTGGAGAACAGCGGATTTGGGTATTCCACATGGTCTTCCTGCAGCGTCCTGGCACCTACTCTGCAGGTGGGAGAAGCGGAGAACAAGAAAGAGCTGTACGATGAGTTCAACAAAGAGGCCCAGGTTGCCGTTCACAGCGGATTCTATTTTGACAATACCAATGTAGAGTCTGAGATGGCAGCGATTGACGCGGTCTATGATGAGTATCAGGATTTGCTGGAATTTGGATTTTATGATCCGGAAGTCTATCTGCCCAAGTTTCAGGAGGCCTTGAAGACGGCCGGAGTGGACAAGGTGATTGCCGAGATTCAGTCTCAGTACGATGCGTGGCTGCAGGTGAAATAAGCCCTGAGCAGAAAAAATGTTGAAGAAAGGTCAAGGGGGAGGCGGGATGTTTTGTGTCCCGCTTTCCCGCTATATCAGGAGGTGGGCGCGAATGAAGAAAATAGGGAGAATGGAGGTATTGGTAGTGGATGATGACCCTACCATCTGCCAGTGCCTGCAGCAGCTGATTGACTGGGAGGAAATCGGATGCGGTAAGCCCCTGTGCGCCCATAATGGTGCGGATGCGCTGGCCATGATGGAGGAGACATGCCCGGATATAGTAGTCTGCGATATCAAGATGCCTGTGATGGACGGGAAAGAACTGTGCCGTCTGATTTATGAAAAGTATCCGGCCATCCATGTCTTTTTTGTGAGCGCGTACGAGGATTTTGCCACGGCCCAGATTGCGATACGCTACCATGTAAAGGGGTATGTGCTGAAGCCTTTGGACAAAGAGACGCTGAAGCATCTGCAGAATATGATCTATGAGGTGGTGAACCAGCAGGAAAATGCCGTATTCTGCAGGAAGATATACGAGGATGAATACAGAGATGCCTTAAAATGCGCCATAGAAGAGAAGAGCATGGAGCTGCCGGAAGGAATTTTTGCGAAACTGGAGGAGATGCAGGATGATCCGGCGGTGCAGAATGTCCCCATATGGCCTCATCTGCTTGCCCCCATCATTGAATACAGGAACAGCAATCTGAAGATGGATTTGGGGATTTTGTTTGAGACGGAGCGGAGGATGAAAAGAGAGATCATGGAATGCTCTTTTGTGGACAGGATAGGATATCTGCGCCGTCAGTACCAGGATGTCATGAAAGAGGCCGGATACGGCAACGACAACATCATATGGGAGATACAGAAAGTGATCAGGGAACGTTTTTCTTCACCGGATTTGGATGTAAATGTGCTGGCACAGTTGTATGACATGTCGCCGGTGTACCTGGGACGCCTGTACCTGGAGCGCACCGGGATGAAGATTACGGAATACATCCAGGAGAATCGGATCAGGTTCGCCTGTTCCGAGCTGCGCTACAGCTATAAATCGATTAAAGAGATCGCGATGCTGTCTGGTTACCGGGATGCAGGATATTTCAATAAAGTGTTCCGCCGCAAGATGAATATGACGCCCGTGGAGTACAGAGAGAGATACTGGGAGAAAGATTGAAATGAGTAAACTGTGGGAAAGCATCAGTCTGCGGAAAAAGGTGCCGCTGGTGTTCTGCACATTGCTGTTCGTGGTAATCGCGACTATGGGCGCCACGCTTTTTCTGTATTATCACCGTGCGTTTCAGGAATATTTCAGAAAGTCTTTCAATGTCATGATCACGGCAAATGCCCATTCCGTGGAAGAAGTATTGGGCAGCATGGTGATGGCGGTGGATATGGTGAATGACAATGAAGAAGCGTTCATCACCAGCGATTCAAAAAATATGCAGTCCCTGGCCAACCTGATTGTCAACACAGTTCCGAAACAGGACGGATCCAATCTGGTCTATATCAAAGGAGAGCTTGCAATGGCCAAAAATAATCTGGCACAGCAGTTCTATAGGGCATCCTCCTATGGGCTGATTGTAAAGGACACATATCCGCTGGCCCAATATTTTGGCAGATGGAGCGGCTTTGGACGCAAAGGGATTTTTGACGATGAGGGAATGGAGGAGGACTGGTACAAGGAGACCCTGGAGAAAGACGGAGAGCTTTTCTGGTTTACCAGACAGGAAGCCCCGAATCAGCTTTTTATGGCAAAGCGGCTGAAATATAGATACTACAACCGAAATCTGAATGAGTATGACATACGGGATCTGGGCGTCATGTATGCGGGGCTTGACCTGACATCCATGGATACCTGGATGGACCTTTCCGAAATGCCGGAAAAAGTCGAGATTGTGATTCTGGACGCCCAGGGAGACATCCTGTATTCCAACCGGGAGGACGCGGAACTGCTGAATAAAGACAATATCGGAACCGCAATGGAAAATGCTGCAGAGGACGCGGCGTTTTATGGAGATGGAAAAAGGGGACGGTATCTGCTTCAGGGAAACGAGATGGCTCAGGGGCTGTATCTGCTGACCGCCATACCCGCCGATGTGATCGACAGGATGTCCCTGGAGATGCTGAGCGTGCTTCTGCTCTTGCTGGTGGCCGCTGTTGTGACCGGCATGATTCTTGTGGGAATCGTGAGCCGTTCTGTCACAAGGCCCATCATCCGTCTGGCAGGGCAGATGAAGCTGGGAATCACGGAACCGGTGGAGGACGAGGCTCCAGGCGGGAATGAAATCAGGATATTGTACCAGGGATACAACCAGATGCAGAAAAAAATCCAGGAGATGATAAAGGATGTGTGGGAGAACGCGGAGCGGCGAAAGGAAGCGGAGCTGAAGACCCTGCAGGCACAGATCAATCCCCATTTCATCTACAATACCATGGGAACCATCAGCTGTGAGGCGCTTCTGCGCGGGGAAGATATCATCGCGAAGCAGCTCAACATGCTGGCATCCATTATGCGCTACAGCACGAAAAATCCGGACAGCCTGGTCCCGCTGAGGAAAGAAATCCAGATTATCCGGCAGTATGCCGACATCCAGAAACTGAGCCGGGGGGTCAATATGACATTTACCTACGAGATAGACCCGGCATGCGAAGATATCCTGATTCCCAAGCTGATGATTCAGCCATTGGTGGAAAATGCCGTCATCCATGGAATTGACTATACCAGAAAAGACGGCAATATACGCATCAGCGCAAAAATAGAAGATGAAAGCGTAGTCGTTGCGGTGGCGGACAACGGAGTGGGCGGGGATATGGAGGCGATCAACCGATATACCCGCGGAGAACAGAGCCTGGATAATGACCATGACAGCCTGGGAGTGCGGAATGTATATGAGCGCATCTGCGGCGTCTATGGAGAGAACGGCAGCCTGGTGTACCGGAGGGTGGGGGAGGATACGGAGGCAGTGGTCACTATTATGATGAAAGCGCGTGGTCATGTGATATAGGAACATATTTTGACTAAATCATTAAGTAAAAAGAAAGGATGGGCGGAACATGAAGAGACTGAAAATTGCCATAATTGGCCAGGGCAGAAGCGGGCGGGATATCCATGGCGCATACCTGAAGAAAGAGGAGAATGTATATTTTGAGGTGGCGGCAGTAGTGGAGGCGGATGAGCTCCGGCGCCTGAGAGCGGAGCAGGAGTATCCGGGATGTATGGGGCATGCGGATTACAGAGAGCTGTTCGTGCGGACGGATATCGACCTGGTAGTGAACGCCTCCTACTCGGAGCAGCACTATTCCATTACGAAAGATCTGCTGGAGCATCATTTCAATGTACTGGTGGAGAAACCCTTTGCGCGCAATTATTACGAATGCTGCGATCTGATCAATACCGCAAAGAAATGCGGCGTGACGCTGGCAGTCTTCCAGCAGACATTTTTTGCGCCGTATTATCTGGAGGCAAAAGAAATCGCCGACAGCGGAAAAATTGGGGAAATCAAACAGGTGAGCGTCCGCTTCAACAATCTTGCCAGACGCTGGGACTGGCAGACGCTGCAGAAGAAAATGGGCGGAGGCGCCTACAACACAGGCCCCCATCCGATTGGAATCGCCCTGGCATTCCTTGGGTTTGACGACAGGATACAGGTCGCGTTCTCAAAGCTGGATCTGGCGCTTACCAGCGGCGACGGAGAGGATTACGCGAAGATGATTCTCACGGCGCCGGGCAGACCGGTGGTGGATGTGGAAATCAATTCCACAGATGCGTTCAGCGACTACAACATAAAGATTCAGGGATCCATGGGAACTTATCAGTGCACTGCCCAGGGATACAAGATGAAATACCTTGTAAAAGGAGAGAACCAGAATCGTCCGGTGATCGAGGAGAGCCTGAAAGATGAAGAAGGCTTCCCCATATATTGCCAGGAGGATCTGAAGACGCATCAGGAGGAAGGAAGCTTTTCCGGAACGGCTTTTGACGCGGGCACCAAAGGATTGTATGAAAATCTTTATGAAGCTCTGACAAAAGGAACGCCCCTGGCGGTGACATGCGCACATGCGGCGAAAATCATTCAGGTAATTGAATGCGCGCATGCCCAGAACCCTCTTGAAGTGAAGTATTAGCGGGATGCGGCGAGAGGAGTCCTGCCAGCGGCGGAAAACAGTCAGATAAGCAGACAAGAAAGGGAGATTATGTATAAGGTAGCGATATTAGGATGTGAAAATTCTCATGCCAACTTTTTTCTGGAATATTTTGTGGAAAAGAAAGTGGTGGGTGATGTAGAGGTCATGGGGGTCTACAGCGATGACGCGGAGGCGGCCAGAAAGCTGCAGGCTCAGTTTGGCGTCAACGTGATGGAGCATTACGATGACTTCGTGGGAAAGCTCGATGGATTGATCATCACGGCACGGCACGGCGATAACCATTATAAATACGCAAAGCCCTATCTGGGCGACGGAATCCCCATGTTCATCGACAAGCCGATCACCGTGTCGGAGAAAGATGCCAGGGAGTTCAGGCGGGAACTGGAGGAGAACCGAATCCCTGTCAGCGGCGGCTCCATGTGCATGTATGATGGGCTCGTACAGGAATTGAAAAAAGCGGTGGAAGACCGGACGTACGGTGTCGTCTACGGCGGAAGCCTGAGGTCTCCTGTGTCCCTGGACAATATATATGGCGGATTTTATTTTTATTCCCAGCATCTGGTTCAGGTGCTGGGCGAAATCTTCGGATATTATCCCAGATCCGTCCAGGCGTTTCCCGGAAAAAACGCTTACACATGCGTCTTCCGCTATGAGGGCTATGATGTGACCGGGGTATATGTGGAAGGGAACTATACATATTATGCGGGCATCAGCTGCGAAAAAGAATATGTGGGCGGCATGTACGCGCTGGAGAATTGCGCGGAAAGGGAAGTCGAGGCGTTCTATCGAATCCTGACAGGAGGCAGCCAGGAAATGAGCTACGAGGATTTCTTTGCGCCGGTGTATATTCTGAATGCGATCCATCGTTCTGTACAGAGCGGAAAAGAAGAGGCCATATCGTTTTAAGACAGGAGGGTAATTATGCTGTTGCGGGAAATACATGCGGACAGGCTGAAAGCGTCTGTCTATGAGAATCGGAGGGAGATGGGAAAAGCGGCGGCCCGGGCGGCCGCGGCTGCCATCCAGAAAGTGATGGAAGAGAAAGGGGAGGCCAATGTGATTTTTGCGGCTGCGCCCTCCCAGAACGAAATGCTGGAGGCTCTGTTGGAAGAGGAAATTGATTTTTCCGCGGTGAACGCGTTCCATATGGATGAGTATATGGGCCTGGGGCCGGAGGATGACAGATCCTTTGCCAGTTATCTCACGGAGCATCTGTTCGGAAAAGCCAGCTTCAGATCAGTGCACCTGATCGCGGCCAGGGGGGATACGGCAGAGGGCTGCAGCGGCTATGCGGCGCTGCTCAAAGACTATCCGCCGGATGTGGTGTGCATGGGCATCGGAGAGAACGGTCATATTGCTTTTAACGATCCGCCTGTGGCAGACTTTGAAGACAAAGAAGTAATCAAAACGGTGGAACTGGAGGAGGCGTGCAGACGGCAGCAGGTACATGACGGATACTTTGGGAGCCTGGAGGAAGTGCCCCGCTACGCCCTGACGCTTACGGTGCCCGCCCTGATGGCGGCAGAGTATATTGTCTGCACGGTGCCGGGGCCTGCCAAGGCGGAGGCGGTGAGAAAGACGCTTTACGGAAACATTGGCGAGCACTGCCCGGCGACGGCATTGCGCAGACACAGAAACGCGGAAATGTTCCTGGACAGGGACAGCGCGCGGGGGGAATCAGAGTGAAAATACTGTTTAATGGATTTCAACATGGGCATGTGGATTTATTGTACCGGCAGGCCTTGAAGATGCCGGGGCTGGAAATAGCCGCATGCTTGGAAGAAGACGGAAGGGCTGCGGCTGCGGCCGGACAGCGGCTGGGGCTGAAAATAGACGGTGACAGCTATGACACATGGCTACAGAGGGATATCGATATTGTAGTGATTGGTGGGAAGTACGGGCAGAGAGGTCAGGCAGTCATAAAGGCGCTGCGCGCCGGGAAACATGTCATCTCGGACAAGCCCTTATGCACCGACATAAAAGAGATAAACGAGATAGAGAAGATTTCAGAAGAAAATTGCGTTAAAATAGGCTGTATGCTGGATCTGCGGGATCTGCCCTGCGTCGGCAGGGCCAGGGAAATCCTCAGAGAGAAAAGGCTGGGGGAAGTGCGCAGCATATCCTTTAACGGCCAGCACTGCATTGACTATGGGCATCGCCCCGCCTGGTATTTCGAGGAGGGAATGCATGGGGGAACCATCAATGACCTGGCCATCCATGGAATCGACCTGGTCAGAGAACTGACATCTCTGGAGGTGGAAAAGGTGGACGGGGCGCGGACATGGAACTCCTATGCGGTGAAAAATCCGGATTTCAGGGACAGCGCCGTGTTCATGGCGCGCCTCACCAATGGCGCGGAACTTTTGGCGGATGTATCCTATTCCGCCCCCAGCCAGGTGTTTTCCATGCCCACTTACTGGAATTTTAAAATCTGGTGCGAGAGAGGCCTTCTGACATTTCACTATACGGACAGTCGTGTGACGGTTTATGAAGAGGGAGTCCCGGAGCCTCAGATTCTGGAGGGAATCCTTCCGGAGAAAGGATATTTTGAGAGATTCATTGAGGAAATAATGAGAAATTCGGACATCGTTACCAGAAGCGTGATTGAATCTACCAGAACAGCGCTTCGGATACAGAGCGAGGCGGATGCTGCTATGCGGTGAGCCGCCGGGGACTTCTCGCTTATCCGGCACAGGCAATGAAGGCAAAAAACAGGAAAGGCAGAACGGCTGTCTATAAGATTCGATGGGGGCGATGTGGATGGAAGGGAAATATGTGATTCAGGGCGGAAAAGTGATGACTCCGGAAAAAATCCATGAAGAGACAGATTTGGTGATCAGCGGCGGGAAGATTGAAGGGCTGTTCCCCCGCGGAAGCGCGTTTCCTCCGGAATATGAGGTTATCCGGGGAGAGGGACTGTATGTTTCGCCGGGCTTTGTGGACATCCACCAGCACGGAGGCGGCGGAAGCGATTACATGGATGATTGTGAGGACACCTATTACAATGCCACATGGGCGCATATAAAGCATGGCATGACTTCGGTCATGCCGACCCTTGTAGCGGCGGGGCATCAGGGGACGCTTCGGGCGGTGGAACAATATGTAAAGGCCAGCGAGAGCGGCAGAATCTGCTGCAACCTCCTGGGGCTGCATCTGGAGGGGCCTTATCTGTCGCCTGCGCAGGCAGGGGCGATGAAACCGGAAAATATCCGGAATTTCGACTCGAAAGAGTATGAGGCGATTTACAGGGCCTCTCAGGGCATGATCAGGAGATGGAGCGCCGCTCCTGAGGTGAAGGGAGCGGAAGAGTTCGCGGAATTTGCAAAAGAGCGGGGAATCGCGCTGAGCATTGCCCATTCCGATGCGGATTTTGATACTGTCATAAAGGCATATGGCATGGGATTTCGCCATGTGACCCATCTGTATTCGGGCATGAGCTCTGTGACCCGTAGGGGAGGTTTTCGGATTGCGGGTGTGGTGGAAGCGGCTTTTTATCTGGACGGGATGAATGTGGAAATCATAGCGGACGGATGCCATCTGCCCCTCTCTCTGCTGAAGCTGATTGCCAAAATCAAAAAGCCGAAGACGGTGGCGCTGATTACCGATGCCATGCGGGCAGCCGGGCAGGATGTGAAAGAGAGCTACATAGGCAGCAAAGACGATTCGCAGCCAGCCATCATTGAGGACGGAGTGGCCAAAATGATGAGCAGGGAGGCCTTTGCAGGAAGCATCGCCACGCCGGACAGACTGATAAGAACCATGAGGAAGGCTGGGACCTCCCTGGAGGAAGCGGTGAGGATGATGACGGTGTACCCGCTGAGGATGATGGGAGCGGGGGAGACAAAAGGAGAGATCAGGCCAGGATATGACGCCGACCTCTGCCTGTTCGACGAGAGGATAAATATAAAGAAAGTACTCGTGGGAGGAAGAATAGTTTTTGCCGGGCCATGAGGAGGAATGCGCAGAATGACATATGAAAAATTGAAGTCTCAATTACAGACATTCTATTTCCATCACCTGAAAGAAAGCCTGCAGCCCGGAGATGGATGCGGCAGAGGCCCAGTGCGGGAATGTATATCAGCGCAAAGCGATGCAGTATGAGGTTCTGGCCGATCGCTTTGAACCTGTGATTTTTGACAATCCCCCGTTTTATTATGAGATGGGGACGAGAGAGGCCAGATGTGACGGCGCCCACTGGATCAGTCACCCGGGAGGCTGGCTGCTGAGGAAGAACTATGGCCGGTGATTATCTGGCACATGGAATCAAGAGGAGCTGCTTGATGCTTTTGAACGGGTATTTGCTGGGAAGAAGCTTCAGACAATCCAGATCAACTGCCAGAACCGCGAGAATCTGCTGGATGCCCAGATTCACCCGGAGAGACATCAGAACCTGATAGTGCGGATATGTGGCTTTTCTGCCCGGTTCGTGTCGCTCTCTAAGGAGTGGCAGGACGAATTTCTGTCGAGAAATTTCTATGGATAGAGAATGAGGACAACCTTTTTTCTGAAAGGTTGTCCTTTTTGGCGTATCTGGTGCCATAATCTGAAAAATATTTTTTCCTCTTGACATTACAGGGAAATATGGTAATATAAACATATGAACAATGGTTCATATAAAGAGACATAACGGGATGAGGAGGAAACAGTCTTATGAAGAAAACGTACAAAATCGAGGTAGATTGCGCGAACTGCGCCCTGAAGATGGAAGAGGCGGCCAAGAAAGTGGAAGGCGTCCAGGCGGCCACGGTCAGCTTCATGACCCAGAAGATGAAAGTGGAATTCGCGGAAGGGGCGGACGAGAAAGATGTGATGCAGTCTGTGCGCAAGGCCTGCAAGAAAGTGGAGGACGACTGCGAGATCTTTCTGGATTAAAATTAAGGAGAAGCCTCTTTCCTGCAGTAGTGCGGCAGAGAGGCTTTTTTCATAGAACGCAAGAGGGAAAGGAGGAATGATGACATGACGAAAAAACAGAAAAAAGTACTCTACAGAATAATAATAGCGGCAGTGCTCATGGCAGCGCTGCAGTTCGTGCCGGTGACGGGATACCTGCGGTTCGCGCTGTATCTGGTGCCCTATCTGATTATCGGCTATGACATCCTGCGGAAAGCGGCGCTTGGCATCAGCCATGGGGAGGTGTTCGACGAGAACTTCCTGATGGCAGTGGCCACGGTGGGAGCCATGCTGCTGGGCATCTACAATGAGACGAAAGGGCTGGAGGGCGAGTTCGCCGAGGGAGTGGCCGTCATGCTGTTCTATCAGATCGGCGAGCTGTTCCAGGCGGTGGCGGTGGGGAAGAGCCGGAAAAACATCAGCGCTCTCATGGACATCCGCCCGGACTACGCCAACATCGAGGATGAGGACGGGAACCTGGAGCAGGTGGATCCCGATGATGTGGAGCCGGGCACTGTCATCGTAGTGCAGCCCGGGGAGAAAGTGCCCATCGACGGTGTGGTGGAGGAGGGGGATTCCACCCTGAACACCAGCGCCCTTACCGGGGAGAGCGTGCCCAGGGAGGTGCGCGCCGGGGAGGAGGTCATCAGCGGCTGCGTGAACCTGACGGGTCTGCTGCGGATACGGACCACAAAGGAATTCGGGGAGTCCACAGTGTCGAAAATCCTGGATTTGGTGGAGAATTCCAGCATGAAAAAGGCCAGGACCGAGAACTTCATCACGAAATTCGCCAGATACTACACTCCTGCCGTGTGCTACAGCGCGCTGGCGCTGGCAGTGATTCCGTCGCTGGTGAACCTGATTATGGGGAATCCCGCGGACTGGAGCACATGGGTCATCCGGGCATTGACTTTCCTGGTCATCAGCTGCCCCTGCGCTCTGGTGATATCCATTCCGCTGAGCTTCTTCGGCGGAATCGGCGGGGCATCAGCCTGCGGCATCCTGGTGAAAGGCTCCAACTACCTGGAGGCCCTGGCGCAGACGAAGTATGTGGTCTTCGACAAGACCGGCACGCTGACCAAAGGGGTCTTTCAGGTGACGCAGGTGTGCCCGTCCCCGGAATTTATGGCAGCCGGATTTGCGAAAGCGGCGGAGGCAGCCAAAGAGCGCCTGCTGGAGCTGGCTGCCTGCGCGGAGAGCTATTCCGGCCACCCCATCAGTAAGAGCTTGAAGGAGGCCTGCGGCAAAGAGATTCATCCCTCCCATGTGTCTGACGTGGAGGAGATAAGCGGCCATGGCGTGACAGCGACGGTGGAAGGGATGAAAGTGGCGGCGGGCAATGCCAGACTGATGGAAAGCCTGGGCCTTGCCTATGAAAAGAAGCCCCAGGCGGGGACCATCGTCCATGTGGCGGTGGACGGCAGGTATGCGGGCTATATCCTGATAACGGATGTGGTCAAGGAGCAGTCCGGGGAGGCCATTGCGGCCCTGAAAGCAGCAGGTGTGAAGAAGACCGTGATGCTCACCGGTGATGGGAAGCTCACGGCGGAGCATGTGGCGGCGCAGCTGGGACTGGACGAGGTCAGGAGCGAGCTGCTGCCCGCGGACAAGGTGGCGGCAGTGGAGGAGCTGCTGGCAGAGAAAGGGGTCAAGGAGAACCTGGCTTTCGTGGGCGACGGCATCAATGACGCGCCGGTGCTCTCCAGGGCGGATATCGGCGTGGCCATGGGGGCTTTGGGCTCCGACGCGGCCATCGAGGCGGCGGACATTGTGCTCATGGACGACAATCCCATGAAGCTGGCCCTGGCCATGCGCATTTCCAGGAAATGCCTGCGCGTCGTCTACGAGAATATCGTATTCGCCCTTGCGGTCAAGGCAATCTGCCTTGTCCTGGGAGCCGTTGGCCTGGCGAATATGTGGATTGCCATCTTTGCCGATGTGGGCGTCATGGTGCTGGCGGTGCTGAACGCCATCCGATGCCTGAAAGTGAAAGCGGACTGACCTGGATTTCCCGGCATCGGGTTGGGCAATGGGCAGGACGTTGAGAATGGATATATGCTAAAAGGCCTCTCCTGATAATGGGGGAGGCCTCTTTTGATGCCGTCCCGGAAAAAACACTATGTCACTTTTGGAGAAATCATGGTATAATGACCCTATTCGAGACTGGGGCGGCCGGATGGTCATAAGAACCATGGGCTTTCTGGACGCAGGCATGATATCCTGTTTAGGGAAACCGTAATGTGACAGGGCCGTATGAAAAGGGAGGTGGAGCAGAGTGCCTTTTAAAGACAATCATGAAAAGAAAAAGGCTTTCTATGGAACAGCTGCGGCTGTGGCCGGGATTTTGATTCTGGCTGTGGCCGAATGGATCTGCCACAGGAGAGTGCCTTTTATGATGGACGACCTCTGGTACGCCACCAACCTGAAGACCGACCAGACGCTGCAGGGCCTGGGGGATGTCCTGGAAAGCCAGCTCTGGCATTTTATGAACTGGGGCGGCCGCTGCGTGACCCATGGCATCCTGCAACTGACACTGATGTCAGGAGAGCTTGCGGCGGATATCCTGAATCTGGCCGCGACGCTCCTGCTGGGCTGGATGGTCTGCGTGACGGCGGGCTGGAGGAAGCCTTTTTGCTTCCTGTGCGCCTCTTCCCTGATTGTGGCGCTGAATGCCAATGTGAAGATGAGCATGTTCTGGCAGGCGGGAACCGTGAATTATGTCTATTCGTCCGTGTGGATCCTGGCATTTTTATGGCCCTGGCTCAGGCAGGTGGAAAAGCCGGAGAGCGGTTCCCTGCCCCTGGTGAATCTGTGGATCCTGCCCCTGGGGCTGATGGCGGGGTGGAGCAATGAGAACATGGGGCCGGCCAGCCTGCTGACGGCCCTGGCAGCCACGGTCTACCTGGTAAAGGGGCAGAAACGTAAGGCCTGTGCCTGGATGGTGTCCGGCATGGGGACCTGTCTGCTCGGGAGCATCCTGGTGGTGGCGGCGCCTGGCAATTTCGTCCGGGCATCGGCGGTGGAGAAGCTTCCCTTTGGAGAGTGGCTGTACGAGCGTTTCTTCTCCATGCTCCGGGCGGGCGCGGATTATCTGTTTCCCTCAGCGGTGCTGCTGGCGGCTGTGCTTCTGTTCTGGACAGTGTGCCTGAAGGGCAGGCTGCGCCCGGCACAGTGGATGCTGCTGGCGCTGGCGGTGCTGTCCTATGGGGCCATGGCGCTGTCCCCCCATTACCCGGACAGGGCTACATTCGGCACCATGACGGTGTGCGTCGCGCTGAGCCTGTCGGTGCTGAAGGATATCCTGGAAAAGAAGCGGGCGATGGGAATCTATGCAGGCGGCATGGCATTCTGCTACTGGGTCTATGCAATATATGTGGTGAGCGTGTTACGATAATTTGGTATATCGGTATTAAAATGACGATAAAACAGATAAACTGCGATTTGGCAGCGGAATCGGGAACAGGCATCTGTCATGGCATAGAGATTTCGGCCTTGCGGGATGCGCGATGCCGGGCGGCGGTTCCATGGCTGTCAGGGCAATTGGATTCAGACGGAAAGGGATAAAGGCAGGATGAAAGAAAATGGCTTGAAACAGTATGCGAAGTGGATACAGGCGGCATTTGCCGCAGTCCTCATCCTGTTTGCGGCACTGACCCTCCATGATATGCAGACAGCGGAGGGAGCGGGTTTTTATCTGGCCATCAAGGCGGGCAATCAGGACCGGCGGGTGTACGACCTGCTGGTGGATGTAATAGGGATGCTCTGCCTGCTGGCGTTGCTTTTGCTGCCCTGCCTCCTGCAGAAACGCCTGCGGCCTGCTTCTTTCCTGCGATTTGCTTCTGCCAGTCTGGCTTTCCTGCCTGTCATGAGTATGGGGGCGCTGGTCCATCTGGCGGACGGCAGTGACAGGATTGAATTGCGCCAGGCGATTCTGGAGGGGCGGCTGGGCGAGGCTTTTCAGGAGGGAATCGGAGGTCTGCTTCCGATTCTGGCGGCAGGTGTGCCGGTTCTGATATTGGCATTCGGCATGGAAAAGGCAGGCGGCGGGCAGAGCAGAGTGAAAGGACGGGCAGCGTGGCTGAGATGTCTGGGGATTTCTGCCGTCCTGCTTTTGGCGCTTGCGCTTCTATTCCCGGTGCTGACGGATGCCTGCGCCTACCTCATCGTATATCTGCTGCTGATAACTGCATTTTCCCTCTGGGAGAGGCTGAGCGAGATGTATCCGCGATTGGATGCCTGGGGCTGGATTCTGTTCGGCGGGTTCTGGCTGCGGGGGATTGAGCGGATGCTGGAGGTCATGAGCGTCTATCATTTATAGAGGTTGAGATGGCTGGCTTCAGAATTTTTTTATAAAAATACAGAGACAGGAGAGAAAAACATGCGACTGCTGATCATACGGCACGGAGACCCGGACTATGAGAGAGATTCCCTGACGGAAAAGGGCTGGAGAGAGGCCGAACTGCTGTCCCGGCGGCTCTCGAAACTGGAGGTGGCAAAATTCTATGTGTCTTCCCTGGGACGGGCTAAGGACACAGCCTCGCTGACCCTGGAGAAAATGGGCAGGACAGCCATAGAATGTGAGTGGCTGCGGGAATTCTGGCCCAGAATCAAGCGTCCCGATATGGTGGGGAAGAGGGACACCCTGGCCTGGGACTGGCTGCCGGAGGACTGGACGGCAGAGGAAAATTACTTCCGGCGGGACGGATGGTTGGATACGGATATCATGCGGCAGGGCGGCGTAGGCGAGGCCTATGAAGAAGTGATTCGGAATTTCGATGCCCTCCTGGCAGGGCACGGCTATGTCCGGGAGGGGAATCTGTACCGGGTGGAGCGCGCCAATCAGGATACCATCGTGTTCTTCTGCCATTTCGGGCTGGAATGCGTGCTGCTGAGCCGCCTGATGAATACTTCCCCTATGATACTCTGGCACCATCTCTGCGCCGCCCCGTCCTCTGTGACCACGGTCTATACGGAAGAGCGCCGTCCGGGGAAAGCCGCTTTCCGCGTCAGCGCTTTCGGCGACATCTCCCATCTGTACGCAGGCGGGGAGGAGCCCTCTTTCTCTGCCAGATTCTGCGAGACCTATGACAGCGCGGACGAGAGGCACGACTGAGAGGGCGGCGCGCTTTCCACAGGGACTCGGTATATCGAATGTTAAATGCCGGAATTTTGATAACCGGTTCCTCCGTATCAGTCCTCATTCTGTCGAGTTTCATTAAGCGAAACATCCCATGCTTATTTTACAGTTGACACCTGAATGGGAATATGCTATCTTATATTCATGCTCGATATGTCGAGACACGACATGTCGACGGAAGACAGGAGAGGAGGAACCTGCTTGGATGATGCTTTACGGAAAAAATATATACCCATGACCGAGACCACCTATTACACCCTGCTGGCAGTGACCACGCCGCGCCACGGCTATGCCATCATGCAGTTCGTGGGACGGCTCACCCGGGAGCGGCTGCTGCTGGGCACGGGCACCCTCTATACTATGGTGGGACGGCTGGCGGCGGACGGCATCATCCAGGTGCTGCAGGAGGATGGGAAGAAATCCTATCTGCTGACCCAGACAGGGATGGATCTGCTGGGGGAGGAGACCAAGCGCTTGGGCCAGCAGCTGGCCGACGGGCTGAAAATTCTGTCAGGGGGGGCATGAACGGTGGATTAAAGAGACTGCTGCGGAGAGATTCCGTGCGGCATGAATCCGGAGAGTGCGACGTACCTGTCGGAGGGGACAATGGACCTTGGGGGTGCAATGGACCTTGGGGGTGCAATGGACCCGGAGGGCGCAAGCTGCCTGACAGTTGCGCCGCACTGAAAAGAGAGGGCTGGATAAAAAAGCGTATCCGCCCTGTGGAAAAGGAGCGCGCGCCGCAGCGCGCAGATTGGCATCATGATGAAATTAGAAGTAAAAGGCATCCGCAAAAGCTTTGGGGACAGGGAAGTGCTCCATGGCATCGACTTTCATGTGGAGAGCGGTAAGGCGCTGGGGCTATTGGGCAGGAACGGCGCGGGCAAGACCACCACGATCCGTATCCTGATGGATGTGTTCCATGCGAACAGCGGGGAGATTCTGCTGGACGGCAAAGGCTTCGTGCCGTCTAAGCACAGGATAGGCTATCTGCCGGAGGAGCGGGGGCTGTATCCGAAAAGGACAGTCATCGACCAGATGATATACCTGGCCTGCCTGCGGGGGATGAACCCCAGAGAGGCCAAAGCCAGCGCGAAAAAGTGGCTGGCGAGACTGGAAGTGGACGAGTACGAGACCAGGAAGCTGGAGACCCTGTCCAAAGGCAACCAGCAGAAAGTGCAGCTGGCGGCTACTTTGGTGAGTAACCCGGAAATCGTGATTCTGGATGAACCTTTCAGCGGCCTGGATCCGGTGAACTCCCAGATTCTGAAAGATGTGGTGAACGAACTGATAAAAGATGACATCCTCGTCATTTTCTCCAGCCATCAGATGAGCTATGTGGAGGAGTTCTGCGACGATATCGCCGTCATCAATCAGGGCCAGGTAGTGCTGGTGGGGAAGCTGAAAGAAATCAAGCGGGAGTACGGCAGGAACCGGCTGATGCTTTCGGCGGAGAACTATGCGTTGGAGGAGCTGGCCCGGAAAGTGGAGCGGGAGTGGGCGGACCTGATAAGCGTCTCCGACAGGAAGAAAGAGTTTTTGATCCTGGAACTGAAAGAGGGGGCCGACAGGCGGAAAGTGATGGCCGCGCTGGCCCGGTCGGATGTGGATGTGGAGCGGTTCGGCGGATACGAGCCCTCGCTGAATGATATCTTCGTGGAGAAAGTGGGTGAGGAAGAATGAGAAGATTTTTGATTGTGCTGAAATATGAGCTGAAAGAATATTTTACCAACAAGGTGTTCATGGGACTGACTGCGGTGCTGGTGATTCTGGGGGCGGCTGCTCTGTTTCTGCCCCGCTTTGTGGATATGTCCGACTTTACCGGTGTGCAGTCAGCGGCAGGCGGGGAAGAGTCCGGCGACGAGGGCGCCGGGGGAGAGAAGTCCCTGCTTTTGTATGTGGACCAGGCAGGCGTCGTCCGTGCGGAGACGCTGGACGGGATGTTCCCGGGGGCGGACTGGCAGGAGGCGGCGGACGTGGACTCGCTGCGGGCTGCAGTGGAGGCGCAGGAGGCGGAAGCCGGCTTTGTGGTGACCGGGGCTGCGGAGTATGAATACTATGTATACAATAAAGCCATGACCGATACCAATACCGCCGTTTTCGACCAGGCCATGAAGCTTTTCTACCGCATGGACTACTGCCGGACCCATGGCCTGGACCTGGAGGAGATCGCCTCCATGTATGACGTGCCCGTCACGGTCACGGAGCAGATTCTGAACAAGGACTCCGGGAGCAATTACTGGTACTGCTATGTGCTGGTCATCGTAGTGTTCATGCTGATTGTCTACTATGGGCAGATGATCGCGGTCTCCGTCACTAATGAGAAGAGCAACCGGGCCATCGAGGTACTGGTCACCAGCACCTCCTCCAACAGCCTGCTGTTCGGCAAGGTGATCGCGGGGGCCATCGGGGGAGTGTTCCAGATGGGCCTGATTCTTGGGGCCATCCTGCTCTCCTATCAGGTCAACAGGCAGCAGTGGGGCGGCATGCTGGACATGTTCCTGCATATTCCCGGTGACGTGCTGCTGTCATTCGCTTTCTTCGGGCTGGGCGGCTATCTGTTCTACGCTTTCCTCTACGGAGCCATGGGCGCCCTGGTGAGCAAGACCGAGGACATCAGCAAAAGCGTGTCCGGTCTGATGGTGGTGATCATGGTGGTGTACTTCTTCTCGCTGATGCAGCTGATGAACGTGGACGGACCGGTAATCAAGGTATTGTCCTTCCTGCCGATCAGCTCCTACAGCACCATGTTCGCCCGGGTGGCCATGGGCAGCGTGGCGGCATGGGAAATCGTGGTATCTTTCCTGATACTGGCGGTGTCCATCATAGGCACCGGGATGCTGGGAGCGAAGCTTTACCGCATGGGCACCTTGCGCTATGGCAATCCGATTAAAATCGGTACGGCGCTGAAGAGTCTGCGGGGGAACGATTGAATATTTGTTATTTTTGTTTACAAACTGAATTTCATGTGGTAGGATGTCCGTATAAATCATGCTGCCCGATAAAAAGACGGGGGCAGGAAAGGATGGACTGACTATGGCAGGGATTGAAAAGGCAAAAGAGACCATGAGCTCAAAGGAACGGGTGATGCGCACTTTCGCTTTCGAGAAGACCGACAGAGTGCCGATTGATTATATGGCCAACCCTGCGGTGCATGAGAGGTTCTGCAAGGCTCTGGGCATCGGTTCAAAGGATCGCAGCGGCCTGTATCAGGCGTTGGGGGTGGATTATTGGGGCACAGGCGCGCGCTTCGTGGGAAAGAATCGTTTCCCGGTGCTGAAAGACCGTATGACGGATCCCGTCTACGGCTACAACATGCGCTGGGTGCCGAACCAGAGCGGCGGCTACTGGGATTTCTGCGACTTTCCGCTGCAGGGCGCCGATGAGGAGACCATCGCGAATTTCCATGTGCCCTCCCGGGAGGACTTCTCGGTGGAGAGCCTGCGGGAGGAACTGGAACCTTTTTCGGACAAGGCAGTCTATATCGGCAGCGCGGGCATGGCAGACATCATCAACTCCACCGGCCGCGTCATGGGTATGGAGGACACCCTGGTGAATCTGCTGACAGAAGATGAGGCTACGATGACCTATGTGGAACGCATGGTAGACATGGAACTGGGTATCCTGGAGATGGCGCTGGAAGAGGCGGGGGATCTGATCGACTTTGTGTGGATCGGGGAAGATTTGGGGACTCAAAGGGCCCCCATGATCAGCCTGGAAATGTACCGCAATGTGCTGCGCCCTTTCCACCAGAGATATATCGACCTGGCCAGGGCCTACGGCAAGCCGGTGATGGTGCATACCTGCGGCAGTTCCAGCTGGGTGTATGAGGATTTCCTGGAGATGGGGGTAAACGCCGTGGATACTCTTCAGCCGGAAGCGGTGAATATGGATCCCCGCTATCTGAAAGAACATTTCGGCGGACGGCTCTCTTTCCATGGCTGCATCTCCACAGTGGGCCCGCTGGCTTACGGGAGCCCGGCGGAGGTGGAGCGGATGGTGAAAGAGACATTGGAGATTATGATGCCGGGCGGAGGATATCAGCTTGCGCCCACGCACATGATTCAGGACAATACGCCTGTGGAGAATCTGTTCGCCATGTACCAGGCTGCCCATACTTACGGCGGATACTGAGCCCGGAGACGAGTGGAGCCAGAGAAATAGATGACAATAACAGACATGAGAGGCTGCCGCGGCTGCGGCGGCCTTTTGCGTCCTGCCAGGATTTCTGTCCCCGCGGGAGGGGCTGTTTTGGCAAATTGTACTACATGATACCAATATTTTGTGGACGAAAGCATAAAAATTAGTAAAATGTATTTACAAAAAATAAAAATAGTGTATAATATATCCATATTATCCGGAAAAATGTATAAGATGTACAAACCATTCCGGGCAATTAAGGATCCGATTGCCCAAAATGGCGGAAAGTGCATGGCTGCAGGGACGGATAATGGGGAAACGAAACCATGATTGCCTGCATTCTGTGGAAAGCAGGAGAAGAAAGGAAGGAAAAAGTTATGAAGCTGAAGAAACTAGGGGGGGTACTGCTTGCAGCGGTAATGACAATCAGCTGTGTCGCATGTGGCAATTCTGATGGAGGAAACAGTTCGGGCGGGGGACAGGACAGTGTGCCTGCAGAGCAGTCCGGTGAAGAGTCTGGCGCCGATGAGGAAAGCGGCAGTTCCGGCGGTGAGAGCGAGAGCGCAGGAGATCTGATTACTCTGACTACAGTCCGCTCCCTGGACTCCAATGTGAAATTTGATGAGAGCAATCCGGACAGGAAATCTCTGGATGAGAATATCTGGAACCGTACTTATCAAGAGAAATATGGCGTAAAGCTGGAGTATCTCTGGACGCCCAACAGCGAGCAGTATGATTCCAAGTGGAACGCGGCTCTGGCTACAGGGGACATACCGGATTTCGCCAATGTGTCCGCCACCATTTACAAGCAGCTGGTGGAGGCTGATCTGGTGATGGATATGACGGACGTGTATAATGAGTACGCCAGCGATGCCTACAAAGCGGCTGTGGAAAAAGAGGACAACCTGTCCTATGATTATATGACATTTGACGGAAAACTTCTGGGTCTGCCTTACACCGGGGCCGGGGCGGAGAACATTACACTGATGATGATCCGCAAGGACTGGCTGGATCAGGTGAATATGGAAGTTCCCAAGACCCTTGATGAGCTGAAAGCTGTGGTAAAGGCTTTCCAGGATAATAAGCTTGGGGGTGAGGGGACTGTCGGCATCGCGGCCCACAAGTACCTCAATAGCGGTGTGTACAGCCTTGGCGGCATCATGGAGAGCTATGGCGCATTCTACAATACCTGGATAGAGAAGGATGGCCGGCTGGTCTACAGCTCTGTCACGGATGAGATGCGGGACGCGTTGCTGGAACTGCAGGGAATGTACAGGGATGGCCTCCTGCGCACGGACTTTGCCTCTCTGGAGAGCACCGATGCGGCCGAGGATGTGGCGGCAGGAAAATGCGGCGTTACTTTCGGCACATACTGGGCGCCTCTGAATGGCATACCGGAGAGCTATGCTTCCGATGAGAATGCGGAGTGGATTGTGTGCGAGACTCCCACGGTAGACGGTTCTCCTGTCCGCAGCTACTCCACAGTTGAGCCGGTCGGCTATATGTTCGTGAGTAAGGACTGTGAACATCCCGAGAAGGTTGTCGAGATGATGAACATGTTCTATGAAATTCTGGATTCTGACGCGGAGACTTATGCGAGCTATATGACGGATGGCACCGGCTTTGAGGTCTTCAAGTATGCCGTTGCCAACAACTTCCCCGCATGGAAGAACCTGGACATCACCCGTGCGCTGGCTGAGCCTTTGGAGAAGAGAGACCCCTCCACCCTGACGGCAGAGCAGGAGGCGAACTACAACATGATAGTCGATTACCTGGACAATGGAAATACTGCTACAGCAGGTTACTATCTGGTATTCGGCAAAGGCGGGACCTATGACCACATTGGCACCATGTACGATGAGGGGCGCATCGTGGTCAGCGAGTACAAGTCCCTGCCCACGGACACTATGACCGAGAAGTGGAAGGATTTGAATGATAACCTGTCGGCGGCCATGCAGAAAGTGGTCATGGGAGAAGACATCAGTGTCTTCGACACGGCAGTAGAGACCTGGAAGAGCACAGGCGGAGATCAGATTACACAGGAAGTGAACGACTGGTATTCCCGGAAGTAAGCGGTAAGCACAGCCTTGGCCGGCTCAGCCGGCCAGGGCTGTCAGTCGTGGAATGGAGGACTCCTATTGAAAAAATTTAAAAAAGAATGGCCTTTCCATCTGATGCTCCTGCCTGCCGTCATTATGGTCATCATATTCAACTATGTGCCCATGGCCGGCGTGTCGCTGGCTTTTTTGGATTATAAGCCCGCAAAAGGGCTGGCGAAAGCCGCCTTTGTTGGATGGAAGCAGTTTGAGACATTGTTCGAGAATCCGAACTTTTTTCTTGCGTTGAAGAATACAGTCATTATCGCCGGATGGAAACTGATTACTGGCCTGATTGTCCCTCTGGTTCTGGCACTTCTGCTGAACGAAATCCGCAAGAGCTGGTATAAACGAGTCGCCCAGACGCTGATTTATCTGCCTTATTTCATATCCTGGGTGTTGATGGCAGGTATCATTGTGGACATCTTTTCGCCTACTGACGGGCTTGTGAACCGGGCGCTGGAATCTTTCGGAGTCGAGCCGATTTATTTTCTGGGGAGCAATACATGGGCGCGATTCACCATGATTCTCACTAACATATGGAAAGAAGCCGGGTGGGGGACGATTATTTTCATGGCCGCTCTGACTGGTGTGGATTTGAACCTCTATGAGGCTGCTGTCATCGACGGCGCCGGACGTCTGAAGCAGATGCAGCATGTGACGATACCTGCGATTGTGCCCACCATCGTTCTGGTAGGAACCCTGAGCCTGAGCAATGTGCTGAATGCGGGCTTTGACCAGATTTACAACTTAATGACGGGAGTCACCATGGAGACCCTGGATATCATCGATACGCTGGTCTACCGTATCGGTGTGCAGAATGGACAGTTCAGCCTGGCTACGGCCGCAGGCCTGTTCAAATCGGTCGTGTCCAGCTTCTTCATCATACTGTCTTACAGGCTGGCAGATAAGCTTGCCGGATACAAAATATTTTAGGAAAGGGGGATACATATGCATTATAAAGAATCATTGGGAAGTCGCATCTATGTAGCGATTGCATATATAATCGTCACGATATTCAGCATAGCCTGTATCTATCCCATCCTGCATGTGCTGGCGGTGTCTTTCAGCTCAAAGGTAGCGGTGAACGCAGGTCTGGTGAACATCATTCCGGTGGATTTTTCGCTGGATGCCTATGAATTCGTTATGCGCGGAGGGGCTTTCTTTACGGCCTTCGCAGTCTCCGTGAAAAGGACTTTGCTGGGTGTCGTAATCAGCATGGTGTTCGTGATTCTGGCAGGCTATCCCCTGTCAAAAACGAAGCGGCAGTTCTCCGCCAGGAACTTCTATATGTGGTTCTTTGTGTTCACCATGCTGTTCAGCGGCGGCATGATTCCCAGCTATATCGTGGTCAGCAAGCTGGGACTGATCGACAGCCTGTGGGCGCTGATTCTTCCTGCGGCGGTGCCGGTGTATTATCTGATTCTGTTCCAGAATTTCGTAAAGAGCCTGCCGGACGGGCTGATTGAGGCGGCTTACATCGACGGGGCCGGAGAGGGCACTGTGCTGGGAAAGATAATCCTGCCCCTGTCCAAGCCCATCCTGGCCACTCTGGTGCTGTTCATTGCGGTGAACCACTGGAATGCCTGGTTCGACGGCATGATTTATATGAACCGTCCTGAAAATTATCCCCTGCAGACCTATCTGCAGACCATCGTGGTACAGGTGAATCTGAAGGCTGTGACTTCCCTGGGAGACGTGACGAATATTTCGCCCCAGAACAGCAAGTCCGCCCAGATTATACTGGCCATGCTGCCAATTGTGATAGTATATCCGTTCCTGCAGAAATACTTCACCAAAGGTATTGTGCTGGGGAGCGTAAAAGGATGACAGTACGGAGGCAGGAAAGAAGCATGCCGCTTTTGCGGCATGCTTCTTTTGATATAGGGGCATCAAGAAAAGTTAATGCTCCCGGGCCTGTTCAAAGGAAAGCAGGAAGTCGAAGAACTTCCCGGTCAGCTCCGGATCGTAGACATTGCCGCCCTGCTCTCTCATTTTCCGGACGACAGTGTCCCTGGGATAATTCCCGCCGGAAATGGTGGGCACTGTCCAGTAGGTGTAATCGCCCACAATGTGGATGATCCGGGATTCCAGAGGGATGTGCTCCTCGCGCAGCTGGGTGGGATATCCGGTGCCGTCCCAGTTTTCATGGGAGTGCAGGATGGCGTCTGCCACCTTATAGAGCTGTTCGAACTGTCTGGCCATGGCATAGCCGTGTGTGGCATGGGTCTGGATCAGCATGGTCTCTTCCTCTGTCCGGAACTGTCCGCGGATATAGAAAGACTCGGGGAGCATCGCCATGCCGATGTCCTGGAAGCGGGCGGCCAGGCTGACCTTGTCGGCAAATTCGCCGGAAAGGCCCAGATGCAGGCAGAACGCATGGGCCATCTCCCCGGTGTAATCCACTACCCTTCTGTTCAGAATCTGCCTGTCGTACAATCTGTCCATGATGTAGCCGGGGATGTTCTGCTCGTGCTTGAGCACCTCCTTGTTCTGATACATTTTCAGATCCGCTCTGGCGAAGCAGTCCTGAAGCGTCTCGTTATCGCTGTTCCAGTCAGCGGCGCCCAGGGCTATGGAGAGGGGCAGGGAGAGGGTCTTGTCGTTGCCGCAGTCGCGGGCCACACGACGGCAGTAGTCCAGAGCGGTCTCCAGCATGGTGTCGGGCAGGATGACGCGGAATTCGTCCCCGCCGCAGCGGGCCACCAGCCATTCGCTCTTCGCCAGGCCGGACATGATTTTTGCCGCGCCCACCAGGAGCTGGTCGCCGGCCTCATGGCCGAAGATATCATTGGTCAGTTTCAGGAAATTGGCGTCGGCGGATATCATGCAGATATGGCGGTCTTTCTGGCCGGCGTACAGCTCCATCGCTTCCTCGAACTTTCGGCGGTTATAGAGCCCGGTCATGGAATCTTTCTCCGCAAGGGTCTCCAGGGCGCTCTTTTCCTGCTCATGGAGCCGCTTCTGGCTCTCCAGGGAGCTGACGGCGGCCTGCAGGCGCAGATTGCTGCAGCCTAACTGGGAGAGCTGGCCGGCCAGAAGGGAGAGGAGATCCAGGATATGTTCGAACTGCGCTTTCGTGATGGTGGGAATCGCGTGGATATGTTCCAGGAATTCCTCCTCGTCCAGCTTAAGGACGCGGGCATTGGCGCGGTATTCCTCATCCCCCGGCACATCCTCCGCCAGGCGCACCTGCCCCGCCAGGATGCTGGCCAGATGCCTGCCCTCCACCAGAATGCTGACGCTGGCGTCCGTGAGCCCTGCCGATTGGCAGCGGCAGATACAGGGCTCCGCGCCGTCATGGGCGCTGAGCGCCTTGTCGGACAGCTCGCAGCGGGCGCTGCCGACGGGTGATTTCTTTATGACATCGCGGCAGAAACGGCAGTAGTCGCTGTCACGGGTGATGCGCTCGCCGTGAGGGCCGCGGATGCTGATGCCCACCTGCAGGGCGACGGACAGGGAATCTATCAGCTTCTGCAGGAAGTCTATGTCAAATATGTCCTGAAAGGTATATGCATCCATTAATCCCATCCTCCCTTACTATATATAATTTACCACAAATTTGATGTATTTGTCTATAGAAGATGTATTGCAAAGGATTCTTTTTGCACTTCTTAATGAATTAACATTTTTTTTGGAAAGTGGTATCATAACTTGGTAGCGAATACATTCAGGATAATGGTGAAGAGATGGAGAAGCAACGGATACTGGTTGTTGATGACGAAGAGATAAATCGTCTGATACTCATGGAGATGTTTCAGGACAGTCTGGACGAGTACGAGCTGCTGGAGGCGGGGAATGGCCGTGAGGCAGTGGAACAGATTGAGAGGAACCAAAATATCGTACTGATTCTGCTGGATGTGGTCATGCCCATCATGGACGGATTCAAGGTGCTGGAGTATATGCAGGAGCATGAGCTGCTGGAAGCCATCCCTGTGATACTGATTACCGGAGAGTCGATTGAGGACAGCGAAGGCCGGGCATATGACTTCGGCGTGGCTGACGTGATACATAAGCCTTTCTTTGCGCATATCGTGAAGCGCCGCAGCAAGAACATCATCGAGCTGTACCAGAACAAGCACAACATGGAGAGGCGCTTAAAGGAGCAGGAGATTGCCATAAGGGCCCAGGAGAAGGAAATCAGGGAGACCAATGAATTCATGGTGGATGCCCTGAGCACCGTGGTGGAGTCCAGAAGCGCTGAGACGGGAGACCATACCAAGCGCATCAAGTTCTACACCAGGATTATGGCGAACCACCTGATGGAGCATTTCCCCCAGTACGGCCTGACACCGGCTACGGTGGACGGGATTTCCAGAGCCTCTGTCATGCATGATATCGGAAAGATAGGCATTTCGGACACTATCCTATTGAAGCCGGGGCGCCTGACTAATGAAGAATTTGAAATCATGAAGACGCATACCGTCATCGGATGCGAAATCCTGGAGAAATTCTATAAAGACCGGACCAGCGAATTCTATCGCTTCTGCTATGAAATCTGCCGCCATCACCATGAGCGGTGGGACGGAAGGGGATATCCGGATCACTTGGCCGGGGACGATATCCCGATCAGCGCGCAGATTGTCGCCGTGGCAGATGTCTATGACGCGCTGGTAAGCCCCAGAGTGTACAAGGGCTCTTTTTCGAAGGAAAAGGCGTATGAGATGATCATGAATGGTGAATGTGGTCAGTTCGCGCCGGATATATTGGAATGCTTCAGGCTTGCCAGGGAAGATTTCTATAATATTATGGAAACGCTGGGGAGTTTCTAGTTTTCATAATATGGACGGCAGCAAAGTGGGATAACGCTTCTGCTGCTGTTTTCACGTCATATGATACCGGCGGAGGTACGATATGGGAGAGGATTGGAACGGCGCATTTCCCGTAGAGGACGCGTTGGAGATGATTCTGATGTTTGACGGTGCGGGCGTGGTCTTCTACGCCAATGCCGCGGCAAGAGGCAGACTCGGATATACATTGGAGGACGGCGGAAGCGGGGAGGGCCTCAGGGGCAGACATGTCAGCGAGGTGTTCCCCGGAAGCTTTAAATCTTCGGAGGGCATTTCGGAGGGGCAGGCCGCGGGCAGAACGGAGCATCTGGTGATGTACCGCAGGAACCGGACCTGTTTCCCGGTGGAGGCGAAGTTCGTAAGGAACCGTGACAGCTATATCTGCATGGCCAATGACATGCTGGAGCGGGAGCATCTGGGGAGGGAAATCGAACAGGTGCGGGAGGAGGCCGGACAGGCGGCCAGGGTCAAGGCGGAATTCGTGGCCAATGTGACCCATGAGCTGCGGACTCCGGTGAACGGCATCCTGGGCAATGTCAGGGAGCTTTTGGACAATTCGCCGGAGGAAGGCACCGCAAAGGCTCTGCGGCTGGTAGAGCGCTGCTGCGGGGATATGAACAAGATTATCGACAATATTCTGGATTTTTCGAAGCTGGATGCGGGGAAATTTACCCTGGAGCTTCGGAAATTCCATTTCAGAAATATGCTGGATTATGTAAAGGCCCAGCACATCAGCAGGATTACCGAGAAAGGGCTGGATTTCTTCCTGACGGTATCGCCGCAGGTGCCGGAGTATGTGGTGGGGGATGAACTGCGCATCGTGCAGATCCTGAACAATCTCCTGTCCAATGCCCTGAAGTTCACCGCGGTGGGCAAGATTACGCTTCAGGTGCTCCTCACTGCCCGGGTGGACGATAAGGCGGAGATTTTTTTCATTGTGTCGGACACAGGGATAGGAATCGCCGAGGAGAACCGGGATAAGCTGTTCCAGAGTTTCTCCCAGGTGGACGCTTCCATTTCCAGGAGGTACGGCGGCACGGGCCTGGGGCTGAACATCTGCAAGCAGCTGGTGGAGCTGATGGGCGGCAGCATCGAGGTGGAGAGCAGGGAGGGCCATGGCAGCAGCTTTTCCTTTTCCGTATGGGTGGGGGAGGGCGGAGGGCAGACCGGTTCCCGGGACGCCACTGATGATATAAAGACTGCATTTGAAAGCATGGCCCACGCAGGCCCTGCGCAGGAGGATACGGAGGATGCGAGGCATTACGGCACACCCGCCAACAGGGAGGCCCTGAAGAAAAATCTGTCGAAGCTGATTCTCAGCATAGAGATGGAGAACTGGGAGAAGGCGGAGATGTTCATGGAGACGGTGAGGCAGCTCACCGCGGACGCGCCGCCGGATATCAAGCGCATGGCCCTTCGGCTGAAGATGGCGATTCAGAAGGGGGATTATGAAAAGGTAGCCACGCAGTTCGATACATTGCGGAGCAGTCTGGCACCTGAAAAATGCACAGAGTCTGTAGGCAGGGAGGTGCCGGGAGATGGATTACGCGGACAAGGGAGCGGCGAGGATTCTCATCGTGGATGATTTGGAAGTGAACAGATGTATTCTGGAGGAGATCATCCAGGGCATGGGCTGCCGCCCTGTATCGGCGGACAGCGCGGAGGAGGCGCTGCGGCTGGTGAGGGGGAACTGTCCGCAGCTGATTCTGTCTGACATTTCCATGCCGGGCATGGACGGCTTTGAGCTTTGCAGGATTTTGAAAAACGATAAAAAGACGAAAAATATCCCGATTATCTTTATTTCCGCATATGATAATCCGAAAGATATCATGGAGGGCCTGACTCTGGGCGGGGCGGACTACATTACGAAGCCTTTCTTCCCGGAAGTGGTGCAGGCCAGGGTAGGCGTCCATCTGCGCCTCTATGAGGCGAACAGGGAGCTTGAGGAGATGAACCGCAGGCTTCATGCCTCGCTGAGCGAGCAGCTGGGGCAGATAGAGCAGGAGAAGAAAGATGTGCTGTACGCGCTGGCGGGAATCGCCGCCAGGAATTCCTGTTATCGGGGAGAGCACATAGAACGCCTGAAAGAGAACTGCAGAATCCTGGCCCAGGGGATGCAGCTTTCCCCATTGTTTGAAGACAAGATTTCCGATGCCTATATCGACACGATCGAGCTGGCGGCGCCGCTGTGCGACATCGGCAATATCGGAATCCCGCTGGAGCTTCTGCGCAAGCGGGAGGCGCTGGACGCTGGGGAGATGGCAATCGTGCAGACTCACACCACTATCGGCGCGAAGCTTCTGGGCGATCTGCATGTGGGCAGCGATTACAATGATTTTGTCCGCATGGCTGAGGATGTGGCCCATTACCATCACGAGAACTGGGACGGCAGCGGATATCCGGAAAGGCTTAAGGGGAATGAAATCCCGCTGGCGGCGCAGATTGTGTCCATCGTGCAGGTCTACTGTGCCCTGACGGACAAGAGGAACTACAGCAAGGAAGAGGCTTTCAATATCATGGAAGGGGAAGCGGAGATAAAGTTCAATCCCGATATTTTCAAAATATGCCGTAAGATATCGCGCCAGCTTCTTTAGAAGCGGGGCTGCGGCAATCAAAAATAAGCGTAAGGGCGGCAGAGGCTCTGCATAGCGGCCGTCCGATCAGGAGGTGGGATGAACTGTGATTAAGGATGATGAATTTATAAGGATTGCCTCTTATATGAAGCAGCGCTACGGAATCGACCTTTACCAGAAAAAGGTCATTGTCAACGGGCGTCTGGAGAATTATATTAAAAGAGGCGGCTGGAAGACTTTCGACGAATTCATGAATGCGGTGGAGCATGACAAGACAGGAAATCAGGAAAAGATGCTGGTAAATTTCCTGACGACGAATCATACATATTTCATGCGTGAATTTGAACATTTTGACTTTTTCAAAAGCGAGGTGCTCCCCTGGCTCCGCCAGAAGGAGGCGGCGAGAAAGGATCTGCGGATCTGGTGCGGCGCGGCTTCTTCGGGGGAAGAGCCTTATATGATAGCCATGGTGCTGGCGGATTTCTTCGGAATGGAGCACAATCAGTGGGATACGAAAGTGCTCGCCACGGACATCTCCACCAAGGTGCTGCAGAAAGCCATGGCGGGAATTTATACGGATGAACAGCTCAAGAATATCCCGGAGCATTGGAGGAAGAAGTTTTTCAATAAGCTTGCAGGCGGAACGCAGTTTCAGGTGAAGCAGGAGCTGAAGAGCGAAGTCATTTTCAGACAGTTCAATCTGATGGACCCGTTTCCGTTCAGGAAGAAGATGCACACCATATTCCTGCGGAATGTCATGATATACTTTGACGACAATACGAAACGGGAGCTGGTGCAGAAAGTATACGACGCACTGGAACCGGGCGGATATCTGTTCATCGGGACTACAGAGACCCTTGACAGGAGCAGCACGCCGTTTCAGATTATCCAGCCATCCATTTTCAGAAAATAGGGGATGCGCTGCGAACAAGGAAATAATAGGGGGGACAGACTGAGATATGCTGCCGATTAAGGTTTTGATTGTGGATGATTCCATCGTATTCCGGGAACTGCTGGTCCAGAATCTGGGCAGGGATCCGGCTATAAAGATTGTGGGAACGGCCAGGGATCCGTTTGAGGCCAGGGACGCGATTCTCGCCCTGAAGCCGGATGTGATGACCCTGGACATCGAGCTGCCCAGGATGAACGGAATCGAGTTCCTGCGCAAGCTGATGCCCCAGTACCCGCTTCCCGTGGTAGTGATCAGCTCCCTGAGCGATAAAGTATTCGACGCCATGAACGCGGGGGCTGTGGACTTTGTGGCAAAGCCTGTGGTCTCCAACAGGAAGCAGCTGGAGGATTTCGTCCGGAATGAGCTTTTGGTGAAGATAAAGATAGCCGCAAGCGCCAGAATCAGCAATATCAAGAAGACGGTGATGATGCGGGAAGGAAATCAGGAACACATGTCGGTGAAACGCAGCAATCTGGTAGTGGCAATCGGCGCTTCCACGGGGGGGACGGAGGCCACATCCGCCGTAGTGCGGGAGTTCGGCACGGATATCCCTGGAATCGTCTGCGTGCAGCATATGCCACCCGGATTTACGCAGATGTATGCCAAGAGGCTGGACAATGAATGCCAGATACATGTGAAGGAGGCCGAGACAGGCGACAGGGTCCTGCCGGGCCATATGCTGATAGCCCCCGGCGGGGACAGACATATGAGCCTGGTGAAAGTGGGCACGGGCTATCAGGTGGAGGTCAAGCCGGGCCCCAGGGTGAACGGGCATTGTCCCTCTGTGGATGTGCTGTTCAATTCCGTGGCAAAGGCCGCAGGCTCCGACGCGCTGGGCATCATCCTCACGGGGATGGGCGGGGACGGCGCCAAGGGACTGCTTGCCATGCGGCAGGCCGGCGCCAGGACGATCGGACAGGATGAATCCACCTGTGTGGTCTATGGAATGCCGAAGGTTGCGTATGATCTGGGAGCGGTGGAGTACCAGGAGAAACTGGGCGATATCGCAAGCAGGACATATGCGGTTTTGAATAAAATGTAAAGGAGAAAAATCATGAAGATTCTGCTGGCGGAGGACGATTTCGCGACAAGGAAGTTTATGGCGGGTTTTCTCTCAAAGTACGGTGAATGTGATGTTACGGTGGACGGAATGGAAGCTGTGGACGCGTTCATGATGGCTTTGGAGGATAAGGAGCCCTATGATTTGGTGTGTCTGGACATTATGATGCCGGTCATGGACGGATATCAGGCCCTGATGGGTATCCGCAATCTGGAAAAGGAGAGAGGCGTGCCCGAGGAGAAGGCTGTGAAAGTCATCATGACCACTGCCTTGAACGAGGAGAAGAATGTCAAGATGGCATTCGAGCTGGGGTGTACCATTTACTCCGGGAAGCCCATCGATCAGGAGCGGTTTGAACAGGCCATGAAGAAGCTGAACCTGATCTGAGCGCCGAAAGCCATGCTTTAGGCGGGCAAAAAGATATTAAGGCGCGCCGACGGCGCGCTTGGGAAAGGAGATAGATATGGCGGGAGATTTTAACACGGAGAGCATGTTAGACATGTATCTGTTCGAGAACGGCCAGCTGCTGGAGCAGCTTCAGGAGACTGTTTTGGAACAGAAAGATGCGGACTGCTTTGATGAGGACAGCATAAACGAGATATTCCGGACCATGCATACCATTAAAGGTTCTTCCGGTATCATGATGTTCGACAATATCACGGCTGTGTCGCACAAGCTGGAGGATGTCTTTTTCTATCTGAGAGAATCCCATCCGGACAATGTTCCCCATGTGGAGCTGGTGGAGCATGTGCTGGAGGTGGAAGATTTCATCTCAAATGAGATGGAAAAGATCCGGAACGGCGATTCTGCTGACGGTGATGCCACGGACATCATTGCGGATCTGGACAGATTCTTGAATTTGATCAAGAACGGAGGTGCGCAGGCAGAGGGAGGCGCGGCTCCGGAAAATGTGCATGAGGAGCCGAAGCATTTCTATATCGCGCCCGTGGCCAGCGCTGCCAGCCGTTTTTACAAGATTTTCATCCACTTTTTCCCGGAGACGGAGATGGCCAATGTCCATGCGTACAAGACCGTCTATGCGCTGAAGGAAATCGCGGAGGATATTCTGTATTCCCCGGAGGATCTCCTCACGGACGAGAAGTGCGGCGAGACCATCATCAAGGAGGGTTTCCGCATTCTGCTGCAGGCACAGTGCAGCGAAGAGGATGTGCGTGAGCTCATAGGCGTGGGATATGACATTGAGAAAGTGGATGTCTTTGAGTGCGATGCCAATCAGTTCCTGCTGGGATTCGACTTTGGCGATAATGAGCCCGCTCCGCAGATCGATCTGGAATCCAGCGTAGAGGTCATAGAGGCGAAGCAGGAGGCTAAGGCGTCCGAAGCGGGAGGGGCCGCTAAAGCGGAGGAGAAGAAGCCCGAGGCGCCGAAGATTACGCCGGGTGATTTCGTCATCCAGTCCAAGGAACCCGGCAAGCAGAAGAAGCTGGCCAAGGATAAGCCAAAGGGCGAAAAGGCTGCATTCATCAGCGTCAATGTGAGCAAGATGGATCAGCTGATGGATCTGATTGGAGAGCTTGTTATCTCCGAATCCGTGGTGCTGCAGAGTTCCGATCTGAAAGTGCCCGGACTGAACCTGGACAATTTCAACAAGGCGGCAGCCCAGCTGGCATCTATTTCCACCGATCTGCAGAATGTCATCATGTCCATGCGGATGGTGCCTTTGACGAATACTTTCCAGAAGATGAACCGTATCGTATTCGATGTGTCCAGAAAGCTGGGCAAGGATATCGAGTTCGTCATGGTGGGCGACTCCACTGAGGTGGATAAGAACATCATAGAACATATCTCCGATCCGCTGATGCATCTGGTGCGGAATGCCGTCGATCACGGCATCGAGAGCAATGAAGAGCGCGCAGCCAGCGGCAAGACGGAAAAAGGCAAGGTTACTCTGTCCGCCAAGACTGAGGCCGGCAAGGTGTGGATTAGCGTGGAAGACAACGGTACAGGTCTGGATCGTGAGAAGATTCTGGCCAAGGCGAGAAAGCAGGGCATCCTGGACGACAACAAGCCTGATGCCGCTTACTCGGACAAGGAAGTATACCAGTTCATCACGCTGCCCGGCTTCTCCACCAATGAAACGGTGACAGAATATTCCGGCCGCGGCGTAGGCATGGACGTGGTGGTGCAGAACATCCAGGCCATCGGCGGCGCTCTGGAAATCGAGAGCACGCCCGGCTTCGGCAGCATGATGAGCCTGAAGATTCCTCTGACGCTGGCAATCATCGACGGCATCGTCATGGAGGTGGGGAATTCCTCATTTGTGATGGAGACAGGGGTCATCAAGCAGTTCATCCGCGTGAAAGAGGATATGATGATTCATGAGCCTAACGGCGACGAATTCGTCATGATTCGCGGCGATTGCTTCCCGGTCATCCGCCTGGGCAGATGGTATGGCCTGGAGAAATATCAGGAGTCCGTGGAGGACGGCGTGATGCTGATCCTGGAAGTGGAAGACAGGAAAATCTGCCTCCTGGTAGATAAGCTGGTTGGCGAGCAAGAGATTGTGGTAAAACCGATTCCCTCGTATATCAAAAAAGTCAAGGGCCTGTCCGGCTGTACACAGCTTGGCGATGGCAGCATTGCTTTGATATTGGACGCCCCTGGATTGGTAGAATAAAATAAAAGAAAGGAACGGTATATCATATGGATGAAACAAGCAGGCTGCTGGGACAGCTGGATGAAATGGACGGCGGCGCGGACAGCAGGAACACGCAGAAAGGCAAGTACATGACTTTCAAGTCCGGGCCGGAATACTTCGGGCTGGAGATACAATATGTGCAGCAGATCATACAGTTCCAGTCGGTCACGAAGATTCCCGAGACAGAGGATTACATCAAGGGGCTGATCAATCTGAGAGGAAAGATCGTGCCTGTGGTGGATGTGCGTCTGCGCTTCAGACAGGGCGAGTATGAGTATAACGACAAGACCTGTATCCTTGTCATCAATGTAAAGGACAATACGGTGGGGCTGATTGTGGAGCAGATTGCCGAGGTGGTGGAAATCAAGGAGGAGAACATCCTGCCTCCCCCTACCATCGGCAGAGCGGACAAGGGCCATCACAAATATGTCTATGGCATCGGGAAAGTCGGAAATGCCGTGAAGCTTTTATTGGATCCGGAGAAGCTGCTGTATGATGAGGATTCATCGGATGCAGAACAGAATAAGAAAATTGAGGAAGAGTGAAAGGAGTGAATGACATGAAGAACTTGAAAATGAAGACAAAATTAATTATAGGGTTTCTTATCCCTATCATCCTTACTTTGCTGAACATCATCATCGGTGACCTGTCCACCAAGGCGGCGGTGCGGATTACGGATCCTGTAGCACAGGAGCGTTATGTGACCAACGCGGCTATCTTCACCGCAGCCATCGCAGTGGTGTCCGTGGGAATCACGGTGTTCGTAGCGCTGGCGCTGATTAAGGTCATCGAGAAGTCTGTGGCGCAGCTGTCCGATGCGGCGAAGGAGATCGCCAAGGGCCGCGTGGATATCAAGATGGTCAAATACAACAACGATGAGTTCGGCGAGCTGGTAGACGAGTATACCAAGGTAATCGACAATATCAAGTATCAGGCCCAGGTGGCTGAGGAAGTGGCCGGCGGAAATTTGACCATCACGGTCAATCCCAGTTCCGCAGAGGATGTGCTGGGACACTCCCTGAAGAAGCTGGTGGAGGACAACCATAATGCCCTGAGCAATATCAGCGACGCGGGATCCCAGGTCACGATCAGCTCCTCCCAGGTGGCAAGCGCCAGCCAGGCACTGGCCCAGGGCTCCACGGAGCAGGCAAGCGCCATTGAAGAGATTACGGCTTCTATCGACGAAATCGCGGAGAAGACGAAACAGAACGCGGAGCAGGCGAATTCCGCAGCGACTCTGGTGGTGCACGCGATAGAGGATGTAAAGCGGGGCAATGTGCAGATGCAGGATACCATAGCGGCCATGCAGGATATCAACAGGTCTTCCGAGAATATCTCTAAGATTATCAAGACCATTGAGGATATCGCGTTCCAGACCAACATCCTTGCGCTGAACGCGGCTGTTGAGGCGGCAAGGGCAGGCGAGGCCGGCAAGGGCTTTGCGGTAGTGGCAGAAGAGGTCAGAAGCCTTGCGGCCAAGAGCGCCGAGGCTGCCAGCGAGACATCGGCTCTGATTGAGGATTCCATCGAGAAGGTGAACTCCGGATCCAAAATCGTGGATGAGACTGCCAAGGCAATGGAAGAAATCACAAAGGTGGTTCAGGAGAGCGAAATCATCATCAATGGCATCGCGGAATCTTCCAATTACCAGGCGACGGCAGTTGCGCAGATTGAACAGGCTATCACGCAGGTATCCCAGGTGGTGCAGACCAACTCCGCTACCAGCGAGGAATGTGCGGCGGCCAGCGAAGAATTGTCCAACCAGGCTTCCAGGATGCGCGAGATGCTTTCCATGTACCATCTGAGCAATGAAAGCGTAAGCAATCCTTCCTTTAAGAGCTCTGCTTCCTATGCTTCTTCTGCATCCAATGAGCAGGTGATTTCTCTGGGCGACGACTTTGGAAAGTATTAATAGAAAATGAGGTGCATTGAATGAATCTGTTAGAAGAGCTGAGGGCTTTGGGAGTGGACGTGGATGACGGGCTGAAGCGTCTGATGGGGAATGAAAAGCTTTACAGAAGGCTGTTGGGTTCTTTCGTGAAGATGATCGGAACCCAGGCAGTGGATCCGGATTTTGATGAGAATGATTACACGGAGGCTCTGGAGAAAGCCCATTCCATCAAGGGGACAGCCGGAAACCTGTCGCTTACCCCTATTTATGAGTCTTACAGCGAAATTTTGAATCTGCTGCGGTCCGGCAAACCGGCGGAAGCGAAAGCTGTCCTTGCAAAGGTATTGCCCATTCAGCAGGAAATCATTTCCTGTATTGAGAACAATATGGAATAGGAATGAATGTGAGAGCAGTGCTGCGGGAATCATTTCTGCAGCACTGTTTTTCACCTCGCAGTGAAAGGCATGGCATGGGAATCATCGATAGATTACGCGGCAGGATAAATCCTGCCGCAAAAGAGAAAATACGGATAGAGGTAAAAGAGGAAGGATTGGAAGGAGATAGTATGGAAGCTGTGCATCAAAAGCCCCAGCGAGGCATGAAGCTGCAGCCCCTGGATGAAATCAATGGATTCATGGTCCGGCCGGGATTCTACAACAGGGACGGCGCCACGGCAGCGTCAAACGGCGTCAGTTTTACGATTCATTCCCGGGGAGCGACGAAGTGTACTTTGCTGCTATTCCGCCCCCAGGAGGCAGAACCCTATGCAAGGCTGGAGT
This sequence comes from Acetatifactor aquisgranensis, assembly GCF_943193215.1. Taxonomy (NCBI): domain Bacteria; kingdom Bacillati; phylum Bacillota; class Clostridia; order Lachnospirales; family Lachnospiraceae; genus Acetatifactor; species Acetatifactor aquisgranensis. The sequence goes on from NZ_CALPDH010000003.1 coordinate 175,184, forward strand.
ATCCGGAGTCCTATCATATCGGGAATACCTACTCGATGCTGGTATTTGGGATTAACATCGAGGAATTTGAATATGCGTTCCAGCTGGACGGCCCCTATGACAAGGCAAAGGGAAAACTTTTTGATAAGGAAAAGGTGCTGCTGGATCCTTATGCCAGAGCTGTGACCGGTCAGCGGAAATGGGGAGAGCGTCCGGAGAACGGAAAGAATTTTGAATACCATGCCAGGGTGGTGGAGAACAACTTTGACTGGGGAAAAATCATGCATCTGGAGACACCCCTGGAAGACCTGGTCATCTATGAGATGCATGTGAGGGGATTTACAAAGGATTCCTCCTCGGGGGTAACGGCGCCGGGGACCTATGAGGGGCTGCGCCAGAAGATTCCCTATCTGAAGAATCTGGGCGTGAATGCCGTGGAGCTGATGCCCATCTTTGAGTTTGATGAGATGGAGGATGCCAGGGTGGTGGACGGCGTACAGCTCTACAATTACTGGGGCTATAACACGGTCTGTTTTTTTGCGCCGAATACGAGTTATACCTCGGAGGTGGAGCACAATCATGAGGGGGACGAGCTGAAACAGCTGATTTATGAGCTGAAAGAAAACGGAATCGAAGTCATTCTGGATGTGGTGTTCAACCACACGGCGGAGGGAAATGACGACGGCCCCTGCTTCTCCTTTAAGGGAATCGACAATGATGTATACTATATCCTGACGCCGGACGGACATTACTATAATTTCAGCGGTTGCGGAAACGCGCTGAACAGCAACCACCCCATGACCAGGAGATTTATTATCGATTGCCTGAGGTATTGGGTGACGGAATACCGTGTAGACGGATTCCGCTTCGATTTGGCTTCTATACTGACCCGCGACCAGAAAGGCGAGCCCATGGCAGAGCCGCCGATCATCCAGGAGATTGCCTATGATTCCATTCTGGGCAAGGTGAAGCTCATAGCGGAGGCCTGGGACGCGGTGGGCCTCTATCAGGTAGGGAGCTTCCCGGCTTTCCGCAGATGGTCGGAATGGAACGGCAGATACAGGGATGATATGCGGAGATTCCTGAAAGGAGACGGCGGCATGGCCGGAACGGCAATCACGCGGATTACCGGTTCCCGGGATATGTACGATCCCATGAAGCGGGGGGAGAGCGCGTCGGTGAATTTCCTGACCTGCCATGATGGCTTTACCCTGTATGATTTATATTCCTACAATGTCAAGCACAATGAGAAGAACGGCTGGGACAATACGGACGGGGACAACAACGGGAACAGCTGGAACTGCGGCGTGGAGGGTGAGACAGACGATCCGGAGATAGAGTCGCTTCGCCGCCGGATGGTGAAGAATGCTTTCGCCACACTGATGTGCAGCAGAGGCCCGGCCATGTTCTATGCCGGGGATGAGTTCTGCAATACCCAGTTCGGGAACAATAATGCATACTGTCAGGACAACCGTATTTCCTGGCTGGACTGGAACAGGCTGGAGGAATATGGGGAGATACATGACTTCTTTCGATATATGATAGCGTTCCGAAAGGAGCATGCCGTGGTGCGGAAGTCCATGGGGAATGCGGCCTGCGGTTTCCCGGAAATCAGCCTCCACAATGGCTATCCATGGAACGGAAGGACGGATTACAACTGCAGGCTGATCGGGATCATGTATGCGGGCAGGGACGAGACAGATTCGAAAGACGACATCGTCTTCTATGGGATGAACGCTTACTGGGATCCGCTGGACATGCAGCTGCCGAATCTGCCCGAGGGGATGCGCTGGAAAATCTGCGTCAATACTTTCGCGGAATACGCGGACGGAAAAGATATTGGGGCTGAGACGAATTTACAGTACGACAGCATGCTGAAAATCCCGCCCCGGACAGTGGTGGTGCTGGTGGCCGAATAGAACAGAGATTCCGCAGCCTGCATCTGCAGGGGCAAATATCCGCAGACCGCATAGAATATAGGGAACGATATTGCCCCTTGCGCGGAGGAGAACCCGGGTATGGACTGTAGAGACAGGATTCTCTCTAATAACTACTATGATGTCATCATTGATTTCCCGATAGATGAACTGCAGTATGACTATTTTGATCTGTGCAGTGTCAATGTAGATGAGCTCTATAACATTGTATACATCAATCAGGAGAATATCCGAAATGTCAGCAATTACATTTTCGACTATAAAAGCGTGCCGAAGCTGTATGGCCTGATGCAGGAGGAGTTTAACGGTCAGGATTTCGACCCCAACAGCCTGATTGTCAGCGGGATCACGCAGGCCCAGAGGGCGCCTCTGAGCCTGACGGGCCGGGGTACCGTGGTCTGTGTCATCGACACGGGGATAGACTATACCAATGAGGTGTTCCGGGACAGCCAGGGGAACAGCCGGATTCTGGCGATTTGGGACCAGACGGATCAGAGCGGTGCGCCGCCGGAGGGCTTTTACTACGGTTCCGTGTATACGAGAGAGGACATCAACCGGGCACTGCAGTCGGAAGACCCGTACAGCATTGTGCCCAGCCGGGATGAAATCGGGCATGGAAGCGCGCTGGCGAGTGTGGCGGCGGGCAGCAGGCTGGGGAACGGGCTGGGCTATATCGGGGCCGCACCGGATGCGGACATAGTTGTAGTGAAACTGAAGCAGGCCAAGCGGTATCTCAGGGATTTCTATATGATACCGGCCGGGGTACCGGCCTATGAGGAGACGGATATCATGCTGGGGGCCCGGTATGCGGACAGCTTCGTGGAACAGTTCAGCCGGCCCGTGGTAATCTGCCTGGGGCTGGGCACCAGCTACGGCGACCATGAGGGCAATGGGCCTCTGCCGCGCTATCTGGATGCCATAGCGGCAAAGCGCAGCCGGGCGGTGGTGGTCTGCGGCGGGAACGAAGGGAATGCGGGGCACCATTTTCAAGGAAAGCTGGATTCCCGGATGAAGACAGTGCCGGTGGAAATCAGGGTATCGGACAATGCGGAGGGGTTTGTCATGGAGCTGTGGGGGAATGTGCCGGACATCTTCACCATATCCGTGCGCTCTCCCGGCGGGGAGACCATTCCCGCCATCCGGCTGGGAATCCAGGGCAGCATCACGTACAGCTTTATCTATGAGAGGACCCGGATTACGATTGCCGGTTTCCTGGTGGAACCCGGCTCCGGGGAGGAACTGGTGCTGCTGCGGGTAGCGCTGCCCACGCCCGGCATCTGGACGTTCCAGGTGGAGGCAGTGGGAAATACCTATAACGGAAGCTTTCATCTGTGGCTGCCTATTACACAGTTCATGAATTCATCGGCCTATTTTCTGGAGGCATCGCCCTATGTCACCCTGACAGAGCCTGCCATGGCGGGCTTTTGTATCGGCGTGTCCGCCTACAATGCTGCCAACAACAGCTTTTTCATTGAATCCGGACGGGGCTTTACCAGGAATAATACGGTGAAGCCTGATTTCGCCGCGCCCGGAGTGAACGTATCCACTATTCGGGGCAGGGAGACGGGCAGCAGCTTTGCCGCCGCTATCACAGCCGGCGCGGTGGCGCAGTTTTTGCAGTGGGCTGTGGTGGAGGGGAATGATCCTATTGTGTCCAGCAGGGAGATTAAGAACTACTTTATCAGGGGGGCTTCGAGGAGCCCTGATTTGACTTATCCCAACAGGGAATGGGGGTATGGGCGGCTGAACGTTGTGGGGACTTTTGACGCGTTGATTGGGGTGTGAGCGGAAACAATTAGATAATGTTCATTTCTGGAATGAGATCCATATCTAAAATCGGAAAACTCTTTACTATTTAAAGATTTTTGTGATTTAGATATGGATTTTTTGCATACCATGTTATAATTTTATCAAACCTATATTACGTTGAATCTGGCGATACGGCCATATTGAAAAACAGCGATGGAAATGATAAAATAAAGATAATTAATTGATGGATTTTTGAAAGAGGAGGAGATTGCATGAACAAAGAAGTGGTTATACTGAATGAGGAGCGGAATGTTTCCCTGACAGTCTATTTGCTGGAGGAGAGCGAGGCAATCTCTGCGATTAGGAAGCGTCCCCTGGTGCTGGTGCTGCCCGGCGGGAGCTATCAGTTCTGTTCGGACAGAGAGGCGGATCCGGTGGCTTTTCCGTATCTAAAGGCAGGCTACCACGCGGCGATTCTGCGCTATTCGGTGTCGGAGCATGCCGGTTGGCCCAATCCGCTGGAGGACTATGAGCAGTCCATGGAGTTCCTGAAAGCAAAGGCTCAGGAATGGAATATCTACGCGGATAAGATTGCCGTAATCGGTTTTTCGGCAGGCGGGCATCTGGCGGCAGCGGCGGCTACCATGGCGAAGAACCGCCCGGCGGCAGCGATTCTGGGCTACGCGGTGGCCGGAGAGGTGGTAAAGGGCTGTTCCCCCACGGCGCCGGATACCATCAGCGAAGTGGATGAGCAGACCCCGCCATGTTTCCTGTTCCACACCAGGAATGACAATGTGGTGCCTGTGATGAATTCCATCAAGTTCATGGAGGCTCTGGCAGAGCACGACATCACCTTTGAGAGCCACATCTACGCCTATGGCCCCCATGGCTTCAGCACATGCGACACCAGCGTCCAGGGGGTGTCCACCCATATCAGCAAAAGGGTGCCGAACTGGGTGGCGGATTCCATCGGATGGCTCAGGGAAGTGTTTGGGGAGTTCGACGACAGGCAGGACGGGCTTCTGGAGCCGGAGGTGAAGCCCAGACTTTCCGCGGATGGGGAGCCTTTTCTCTCCCTTGACTGCACTATGGGCCGCATTCAGAGGAATCCGGAGAGCGCGGGGATTCGGGAGGCAGTGATGGCGCTGGTGAGGGATGCCGCGCCGGATAATCCCACGCTCCGGGAAGGCGGGATGCCTGCTGAGATGGAGAAGATGGTGAATATGATGCGCATCCGGGACGTGCTGGAATTCGTGCAGACAGGTGAGGAGGCGCTGAGGGAGCTGGACGCGCGGCTGAGACAGATTCCCAATATCTGAAGCGGCAGGGATGCTTGTTGACGCCGGAAAGCAGGTATGTGGACCGGCAGTGTTGGTGCCGCTCAATGGGCGGTGGAATGGAGTTTCATCATGAAATTAAAGGACTGGGATGACGAGGAAGAAAAAGCGGTGAAGCCGGAAAAAGGCAGAGGCGGGAAAGAGAAACAGGATTTCGGAGATTCGGACTCTGAAGATATGGATTTCGGGAAACCGGACACAGGGGCGGGACAGGGGCTCCGCAGGCGTTCCGGCGGATCGGAGGAGGGCAGAGGCCGGAGCGACAGGAACCAGGAGGACAGCGATACAGAGGAGCTGGCTCCGCTGCCCGGCTGGGCGAAAGCGCTGATTTTTACAGGCCTGGCGGTGCTGGCCGCCATCATCTGCGCCGCTCTGTGGCATTTCGTCCATCCGGACAAGCCGGAGGAAGGGAACCAGGGCATGATGGCGGATGCGCAGGAATCATCGGGGGAGGGCCAAAACCCGGATTCGGCGGCTAAAACGGAAAGGGGAAGCAGGGCCGGCGCATCGTCAGAAGCTGCAGCGGAACCCACGGCAGAGCCGGCGGGGAGTCCCGCATCAAAGGCTCCCAGAGAATCTGAGAAAGAGCCGGACGCGGAAAACCAGACAGCATCCGGCCCGAATGCCGGGCAGACGGAGCCCTCCGGCACACAGTCGCCGCAGACACCAGAGGCACCAGAGGCATCAGGGACACCAGAGGCACCACAGGTACCAGAGGCACCACAGGTACCACAGGTACCACAGGCACCACAGGTGCCTGGACAATCTGAAACTCCCGAAAGCCAGCCTTCTTCCACGGCACAGCCCCAGGGCGAGAGGCAGGAGCCGCACGCTGGAAATACGAATATGACATTTGTGTCAGTACAGGAGTCCGTGACGCCGAAAGACGCGGTCAACCTGCGCACGGCGCCTGACACCACAGACGATGGAAATATCGCAGTAAAGATTCAGAACGGAGAGGCCCTTGCCAGAATCGGCATCAACAACGACACGGGCTGGTCCCGCATTGACTACAATGGTCAGACACTGTACGCGGTAAGCCAGTATCTGACCACTGATCTGAATTATAAACCGCCGGTTGTGCCCGCTGACCCTGACAGAGTCATCACCGCAGGGGGCAGTGTCATCATCTTCGAGAACTGTGACGACTGGATCACGCCCAAGGAATATGTGAACCTGAGGACGGAACCCAGCACGGTCCAGGAGGACGCCACGGTCAGCTGCCAGCTGAACTATGGAGAGAAAGCGCACCGCACCGGCTACAGCGCAGATTTCGGCTGGTCCAGGGTAGAATACAATGGGCAGGTCCTCTATGTTGTCACCAGTTTTGTAAACGTGATTCCGGCGGAATGAAGCCCCTTTAAGAATTCACGATGTTCAGCTCCCCGTTGAAAATCTTGTCCGTCACTACGGCGATTGAGCCGATCAGGGGAGCCTGACCGCCAAAGGAGGACTTCACGATTTCGATGATGTGTCCGGTGTTGGACTGGGGGCCGCTGTTGAGCTTGGTGGTAAGGGTATCTTCTACCACGGTGGTCTCCACGGGGGAGTCATAACCCACGATGATATGGCTTACATCCAGAAGATGGATGGCATTGCGCACCGCGTAAGCGAGATAGCCGCAGAACTCATCCAATGCTGCCATGGCCAGGAAGTCCATGGCGGAGGCGGCGGTTATGATATCGCTCCAGCTGTAGAAATCCCGTTCCCCGGACAGCAGGGTAGGCCCCTTGTATATCATGCGCAGTTCCTGGATATGCCGGTTCATGTTCTCGATATTGGCATAGAGCTCCAGGCATCCGCGGTTGCCGCAGTTGCAGGAAGGCCCGGCGAAATTGATGGAAGTATGGCCCAGTTCGCCGCTCTGCCCGAAATCTCCGTCATAGATATTTCCCTGGAAGATATATCCGGCGCCTACGCCGTTCATGATATGCAGATAAAGCAGGTTGTCTGAATAGGTGTGAGAGCCGTAGATTTTTTCCGCCAGCGCGCCGGCGCTGCTGTCGTGGATGATGTAGGCGGGCAATCCTGTGCGCTCCCGGATGATTTCCGGGAGGGGCAGGTTTTGGATGCCCCAGAAATTCACCGGCGTGGTGAGCTTCTGGGCCTTGGTGTCCACAGGGCCGATAGAGGAGATGCCGATGGCGATGATCTTTCTGGACTGGCCTTTGCGCAGCTGCTCAAAAAGCTGCACAAGTGTCTCGATTAAGGTGTCCTTGTCCATGGAATCGTATTTGAAATCTTTCTGGTCGATGATTCGTCCTTTCAAATCGGCCAGAATGCCGCTGAGCAGATTTCTTTTGATCAGCATCCCCATGATGAGCGGAGAATTAGGGGACAGATCAAGGATGATGGGCTTTCTTCCAAGGGAGGAGTCCGCTTCGCTGGAAGAATAGGTGTACTCCTTGATGATGTCGCTGGCAATCAAATCGGATACAATGTTGCCAAGGGTGGTTTTCGTCAGATGCATGCTTCTGGCAAGATTTGCCCTGGAGACAGACTGACCTGTGCTGATGAGGCGTAGAGCTAATGCGCGATTCTTTTCCTTTACGTTTGTGAGGTTGGTTCCGTGCAATGTCGGCATAATTCATTGTCCTTTCTCTTGCGGAGACATTCGGGCAATCCCCTTATTTTCTGTGATGGTTTTAATACTATTATACATGAATTGTCTTAAAAATCAATAAAAACAGTCCGAAAAGTAAAACAATGTTACTAAGAACCAGAATAATGATAACACAAACGGCTATTAAAATGGTACAAAGAATAAAAATAAATTACATAATAAAAAACCTTGAAAATTAGTAAAGAGCATTGATTTAATAGAGGAAAAATGGTATTATCAGTTTGAAAAGTACTAAAAAGGGTACCGGGAAACGATACATCATTAAAAATGATGGGAAGGGGAAGTGATATGAAGCATAGCATAGGGATAGACATCGGCGGGACCAAATGCGCAGTTCTGCTGGGAGACCCGCAAGGAAGCGAAAGTCCGGAAAAATTCATATTACATAAGGAAGTCTTTGAGACGAAAAAAGCCGGAGGCCCTCTGGAGGTTATCCAGAAGATGAAGGAACTGATTCATGGTATAATAGGGGAGAGGGGGCTTGCCGCAGAGGATATCGTAGGGATAGGCATCAGCTGCGGAGGGCCTTTGGACAGCAGGCGGGGAATCATCATGAGCCCGCCCAACCTGCCGGGCTGGGATAATATCCCGATCAGGCAGATGCTGGAGGAGGAATTCGGCCTCCCCGTGGCGTTGGAGAATGACGCCAATGCCTGCGCGGTGGCGGAGTGGAAGTACGGCGCGGGTCGGGGCTACGACAATGTCATTTTCCTGACTTTCGGGACAGGGCTGGGGGCCGGCCTGATTCTGGACGGGAGGCTTTACCGGGGCAGCAGCGACATGGCGGGAGAAGTGGGCCATGTGCGGATGGAGAGATGGGGGCCGGTGGGCTACGGCAAGATGGGCTCCTTTGAGGGATTCTGCAGCGGGGCGGGCATCAGTCAGATGGCCAGGATGAAAGTGCTGGAGAGGATTGAGAACGGCATGAGCCAGGATCTGTGCCAGGGGATGGAGGATTTGGACCAGCTCAATGCGAAAGACATCGCGATTGCGGCGGACAGGGGAGACGAACTGGCGATAGAAATCTATCGGCTCTGCGGTGAGCAGCTGGGCAGAGGACTGGCCATGCTGGTGGATATCCTGAACCCGGAAATCATCATCATCGGCAGTATTTTCCAGAGATGCCGGCATCTGCTCTGGCCCTACGCGGAGCGGGTGATGAAGCGCGAGGCGCTGGAGGCCTCCGCGGCGATCTGTGTGGTGGTGCCGGCACAGCTGGGAGAGCATATAGGCGATTATGCCGCGCTTGCCCTGGCGACTTACAATTTTGGAGAGAAAGAGAGGCCTTAGAAAATGGAAGTGATTGTAGAAATCCGGACGCAGCTCATGGAGCGGTATCCCCTTCTGCAGAATTGTGAAAAGGAAATCATGGAAGGCTTTTATGAAATGAAAAAAAGCTTCGAGCAGGGCGGGAAATTGCTGATTTGCGGTAACGGCGGCAGCAGTGCGGATGCGCAGCACATCGTGGGGGAACTGATGAAAGAATTCAGGCTGCACAGGCAGGTGCCGGAGACTTTTGCACAGGAGTGCCGCAGGCTGTATCCCGGCGAGGGGCTGGAGGCGCGGGTACAGGGAGCGCTCCCGGCCATCGCCATTGGGGGGAATCAGGCTCTTGCGTCCGCATATGCCAATGATGCCGATCCGGAGATGGCATATGCACAGGAGGTCTTTGGCTATGGAAGACGGGGAGATGTGCTCTTGGGCCTGAGCACATCCGGGAACTCGCGGAATGTGGTAAACGCCATGAAAGTGGCGAAAGCGGCAGGCCTGTGCTGCATCGGCCTGGGCGGCCGGGGAGGAGGCAGGCTCCGGGAGCTTTGCGATGTCTACGTGGCATTGCCGGAGCAGGAGACCTATCTGGTACAGGAACTGACGCTGCCGGTATACCACGCGTGGTGCCGCATGCTGGAATGCGCTTTCTGGGGAGACTGACAGGAGTTGGGTTTGGCAGGGATAATTAATGAAATAAAGTTACTAATTATCCCTGTGAGGTTCAGGGCAGCCTCCGGCAAACTACGCCCAGACAGTCATCGCCAGGGTGCCCAGAACCATGAGCGCGAGCCCCGCAAGGGCTTTTCCGTTCAAACGCTCTTTTAAGAAAAGACAGGAAAATGCAACCGTGACAATGATGCTCAGCTTATCGATGGGCACCACCACGCTGACGACACCGTTCTGGATGGCGTAGTAATAGCACAGCCAGGAAGCCCCGGTGGCAAGCCCGGACAGGGCGATAAAGATAAGTTCTTTTCTGTCGATTTCTTTGATCTCTCTCTGCTTTCCTTTCATGAAGACCACCAGCCATGCCATTGCCAGCACTACGCCTGTGCGGATGGCAGTGCCCAGATTGGACTCCACGCCGGTGATTCCCGCCTTTGCCAGGATAGAGGTAAGGGCGGCGAACACTGCGGAGAGGACGGCATAGCCCATCCAGCCTTTTCCTTCTATATCATCCTGCGCCTCTTTGCGCTCGATCATCAGAAAAATGCCCACAGCTAAAACCAGCGTGCCGCCCAGCCTCACGGCCAGGTGATTGGTCTCGCCGAAGAGAACCATGGCCAGCAGCACCGACAGAATGGTGCTGGATTTGTCGATGGGCACCACCTTGTTGACATCGCCCAGGGACAGCGCCTTGAAGTAGCAGATCCAGGAGGCCCCGGTGGCGATTCCGGAAAGTATCAGAAAGAGCAGCGACATGCCGCTGATATCCCTTATAGTGCCTGCGGAACCCACTACAAAGACCATGATCCACGAAAATAACAATACGACAATCGTCCGCAGCGCCGTTGCCACGTCGGAATCCGTTTTCCTGATGCCGCACTTTGCAAGGATAGAGGTAAGGCCCGCAAAAAGGGCGGACAGAACAGCCATCGCCAGCCACATGATTTTCACTCTCCTGAATGCATTCGTATTTGAAATAATCATATCACTAAACATACTGTTTTTCAACATTTCAGAATACCGGCAGATATGCTGACGGCGATGATATCAACAATAATCCCATGACCAGGCTGGCGGAGGAAAAGCTGGGCCTGAAGATGGAGACGACGCTGCTGGGCGGCGATGCGGGCAACTATGACACAAAGCTGCGTCTGGCGCTGACCGGCTCCGAGGATCTGCCGGATGTGTTCCCGGTATACGGAACACAGATGATTGCGGACATGATCGAGTCAGGCCGCGTAAAGGATATCACGGATGATATCGAGCAGTATATGCCGGACCGGATTAAGGAGATTTATGAAAAATACCCTGAGACCTATTATCCGCTGACCAAGGACGGCAGGACTTATGGAATCGCCTGCTGCCCGGCGCTGACGGAGGGGCAGGTCATGATAATCCGCCAGGACTGGCTGGATAAGCCAGAGCTGGAAGCGCCCGCCAATATGGACGAGTTCGAGGCGGTCATCAGGGCCTTTACAGAGGACAATCCCGACGGAAACGGAGAGAATGATACCTACGGCTTCACCTATGCCGGCGACAGCATCTACAATACAGGCTGGGTGGCAGACCCTGTAAGCCTGTTCTCGGCCAACTCCGGAAAGAACATCCCCGGCGCATGGTATGAGGATGAGAACGGAGACCTGATGTACGGCTCCATCCATGAGGGCAACAGGAAGACCCTGGAGCGCATGGCAGAGTGGCACAAGAACGGCTGGATTTTCCAGGAGGCCGCCGCGACAGGCGCATGGGACGCCATGATGCAGTTCACAGAGGGCAAGGCCGGTAATATCTGCAGGATCTGGACTATGACATCCTGTCAGACGGAACCGTAGTATTTGATTCCGCTCTGTTCGATCCCCCTGTAACGGATCCGTTCATGCCGGGCAAATCCACCGTTCTGAAGAATTCTCCCGGCCTGGATTCCATGCAGGCATACATGAACGTGGCAAACGGAAACGAGCCTGCCTCCGGAGCGGAAATCAGGGCAAAAGCCGACTTCGGCACAGTGCCGGATATGGCGGAGGGCTACGCGCTGGCCGGCGAGCACAAGGATGAGCTGCTGTCGAACATGTTCAACGCAGCGCCTACCGAGACCATGGCAAAGAGCTGGGAGCAGCTGCAGACCATGGAGAAGCAGGTGTACACCAATATCATCTACGGAAATGAGTCCATCGAAGCCTTTGACAAGTTCGTTGAGGACTGGAAAGCGCAGGGCGGAGACCAGATTACCCAGGAAGTAAATGCCTGGTATCAGACTGTGAAATAAGTTTTTGACAAAGAGGCCGCTGCATCTGAAAGGGTGTGGCGGTCTTTTGGGGCTTGTGGTAAAATGAGAGAATCATTTGAAATATTGATTACGGCGTGCTGAAAGGAGAATGAGAAATGCGGCAAATTACAATGGACAGGGAGAACCTGATGAAAGGATCTGTCATGCTGGCGAAAGAGCAGGCCTCGGCTTCATGCACTCTGCAGCTTTCCAAAGAGGGATCGGGAATTTTGCTTCCGCAGCTGATTGACTGCAAAGAGCATCTGCTGACCTTTTATGTGGAGGTGCTGGAAGAGCACAGTCTTCCCATGCATCTGCTTTTTTACGTACATGGAGAGAAAGAACCGGCGCTGGAAATCAGGTTCGGACTGCTGCCTAAGGTGCGGAGCATGGTCTGCATCGACCTGGGCTGGCTGGACGGCAGGGAACTGTTCCCGGAGGCCATGCCGGGCACCCTGAAGATAGTCTGCCACGGCAGGCGGGTGTTCAGGGAGGAAATTGAAAAGGCTGTCCTGTCCTCCATGGCCTGTTTCCATGATGTGAAGATAAAGATAGAAGAGATGGCCCTGAGGGACGAATACCCTGTAAACCCTGAACTTCCCGATGAAAAGCTGGTGGACTGCTTCGGGCAGGATAAGCGGAAAAGCTGGAAAGACAAGACAGGGGACCTGGAAAGCCTGAAAGCCAGGCTGCAGAAGCAGTATGATGAGAGGGACGCGGCCTATCCCTTTGAGGACTGGACAGAGTACGGCGGCTGGAAGAAGAAAAAACTGAAAGAGGGCACAGGATATTTCTCAAGCTGCAAAGAGGGAGAGAAGTGGTGGCTTGCAGACCCTTTAGGCTACGCCTATTTCAGCATGGGGCCGGACTGCGTGGGGCCCGGGAGCGACTGCAGGGTGGACGGCGTGGAGAAGTGGCTGGACTGGCTGCCGGACAGACAGGATGCGGCGTATAAGGACATGTTCTTCGAGTCCGGCCGCAGGGAGGCCCACCGCACGCCGCTGATATTTTCCTATGCCAAGGCGAACCTGTATAAGGTCTTCGGGGAAAACTGGTATGATAAATGGAAAGATATGATGGGCGGGCAGCTTAAGAAATACGGCATGAATACTCTGGGGAACTGGAGCGACAGGCGGCTTCTGGGCACTATCGGCATTCCCTATGTGACCTCGCTGCCGGAATTCCCGGCCACGAAACAGTGCATTTTCCGGGACTTCCCCGATGTGTTCAGCGAGGAGTACGCCGCACAGGCAAGGCGCTGCGCGCAGGCTTTGGAGGAGAAAAAGGAAGATCCGCTGATGATCGGATATTTCCTGCGGAACGAACCGGCCTGGGCGTTCGTGGACAATCTGATGCTGGCTGACGAGGTGCTGTACAATCCTGAAAAGACGGCCTGCAAAGAAAAACTTATCGCTTTTCTGACAGAACGCTATCAGAGCATTGAAAAGCTGAATGCGTCCTGGGGCAGCAGCTTTGAGGGATTTGAGAGCCTGTACCGGCAGCAGAAAGATGCGTCGAAGCATTCAGAGGCGGCGAAAGAGGATATGCGGGAATTCTCCAGGCGTTTGATGCGGGCCTATGTGGAGATTCCTGTCAGAGAGTGCAGGAAAGTGGATCCCAACCACATGATTCTGGGGATGCGCTGGGCCTGGATTTCCAATCCGGATCTGGCCACCGGCTGGGAGAATTTTGACGTATTCTCCATCAACTGCTACGCAGTGGATCCTACGGATCAGATACAGGGAATCGTGGATCTGGGCGTGGACCTGCCTGTGATGATCGGGGAATTCCATTTCGGGGCGCTGGACGCCGGACTGCCTGCCACCGGGCTGGAGGGTGTGGAGAGCCAGGAAGACAGAGGCGTAGCATACCGCTATTACTGCGAGAGCGTGGCGGCCCATCCCAATGGCGTGGGATGCCATTATTTCCAGTGCTATGACCAGTTCGTGCTGGGGCGGTTCGACGGGGAGAATTATAATATCGGATTGTTCGATGTCTGCTCCTGCGCTTATCCGGAGATGATGGAGCATATCAGGGAGTGCAGCGGCGGAATCTATGAGGTGGCAGACGGAAAGGCGAAGCGCAGCAGGCAGAAGCCGAAATCGATTCCCATGATTGCGTATTAGGCTTGGAGGAGAGACGAAATATGGCATATTTGTTTGTACATTTCAGGGAAAAGACGACGCCTGACGGAGAGCAGGTGTACTTTGGGCTCAGCAAAGACGGTTTTGGCTGGGAGGCAGTAAATCATGGGCAGCCCATACTATGGGCTTATTACGGGGATAAGGGCGTCCGTGATTTTACCATTATAAAATGCGGGGCCACAGGAAAGTACCATATCATCGCCACGGATCTGAGCCTGGCCTACGGCATGAGGAATCAGTATCATCATTCCTGGGATGAAATCGGGAGAAAGGGCAGCAAATGTTTTTCCGTCTGGGAATCAACGGATTTAGTATCATGGTCAGAGCAGCGGCTGGTGCAGTTCGGGGACAAGGATTTCGGCTGTCTCTGGGCGCCGGACATTATCTTTGACAGGGAGCGGGGCGACTATGTGGTTCACTGGTCCTCGTCCCACAGATGCAATGACTATGGGCAGAAAGCAATCTACTACAGCAGGACGAAGGATTTCGGGACATTTTCAAAGCCGGAAGTGCTGTACAGGAAGGAAGGCTCCGGGGTGATCGACTCAGCCATGTATGAGGAGGAGGGGAAGTATTATCTTTTTGTGAAAAGCGAGGGCAATCCCCACAGAATCATCCTGTTGGAGTCGGAGCATGTGACAGGGCCGTTTGCGCGGGTGGAAGCCTTTGACGAGAGCATGGCGGCGATTGAGGCCGGACAGTATGAAGCCCCCACGGCGGTGCGGCTGGAGGATGGGAGATGGTGCCTTTTTCTGGACTATTACGGCGTGCCGGGAGAGGGGCAGGGATATGTCCCCTTTGTGGCTGACAGCCTGGCCTCCGGCAGATTTGTGCGCTCTGATGAAAAATTCCATTTCCCCTATGGATTCAAGCATGGCACCATCATAAAAATCAGCGAAGAAGAGTATGGGCGGGTGCGGGATTTTTACCATTGACATGTAATTTGAAAAAGCTCTCTCCACATACATTATAGCAAGACTATAAAAGAGCCATGCAAAGGCCGGCGGGCTGGAGCGGCGCCGCTTGCATGGCTGACTGCGGAAATGAAACGGAGAGAGAAAAATGAAGACGATTTATGTAAAAAATGTGGCGCGAAAGCTGCTGCAGACGGAACGGATAAACTGGAAAAAGGCTGTTCCCGCCCTGGCGCTGTTCGCCGCCATGTTCTTCCTGGGCAGAGAGGCTGCCCAAATCCGGGCAGAGGCACGCCAGGCCTCCGGGAGGCTGCTGCAGGAGACGGAGGACTGGGGACTGGGATTCGGCAGCGAGGGCGAGAAGCCCACAGGGAACGCAACGGCGGCGGAGCTTGCCGGGTACGATGCCTATTATTGCGGACAGGGGGAGGAGAAAGTGATTTACCTGACCTTTGACTGCGGCTATGAGAATGGGAACACGGAGCCGATCCTGGACGCGCTGAAGAAGCACAATGCACAGGCGACTTTTTTCGTGGTAGGGCATTTTCTGGAGTCGGCCCCGGAAATCGTAAAGCGCATGGTGGCCGACGGACACACTGTGGGCAATCATACATACCACCATCCGGACATGTCCAAAATCTCCGGCATGTCGGCTTTTCGGAAGGAAATGGACGATGTGGCGTCTCTTTTTAAAGAAGTGACAGGGACGGAACTGGCCATGTACTACCGGCCGCCTCAGGGGAAGTACAGCACCGAAAACCTGCAGATGGCCAAAGAATTAGGGTATTCCACTTTCTTCTGGAGCCTGGCCTATGTGGACTGGAACCAGGACAGCCAGCCCAGCCACGAGGAGGCTTTCGCGAAGCTCACCAGCCGCATCCATCCCGGAGCCATCGTGCTGCTGCACAGCACTTCCAGGACCAATGGGGAGATTATGGATGAACTGCTGACCAAGTGGGAGGAGATGGGGTATACTTTCAGGCCGCTGGCGGATTTGATTGATTAGATATAGAGCCAGGGGGTGAATCTCCTTGGCTTCTTTTTTGGTTCAGTGCATAAATATATAAACGGCATTTAATTCTTGCCAGTCACATAGCACAGCAAGTCATGCCGTTTATCCGTTTTTTGGCAAGATTTAATCGCTACATATATAGATTATAGTTGAAAAGATTTAATTGAATGGTTATACTAAAAAGGGGCGTAATAGAAAGAAAAATGCTGAAATAACACCGGCTGTCGCGTGTTCTACGGGATATCGTCAATGGTTGCACCTAGACACCGACAATACGGCCAAAAGCCGCACTCTTCCCAGAACCGATGTTACTCTCATTATAGTATAGCCGCATAGAGAATGCAAGAGAAATGTCGCCGGGCCTGACTTGCAAAAAGACCTATTCTTATGATAGAATCCAAAAGAGGATTCTATCATCAAAGGGCTATGCTGGAATCCAGTGACAGAAGTGGTCTTTTGGACAGAGGAGGAAACATGGAGAAGGAACTGGTAGTGGTAATTGACTTTGGCGGTCAATACAATCAATTGGTGGCCAGACGGGTCAGGGAATGCAATGTGTACTGCGAAATTTATTCCTACAAGACAGATTTAGCAAAAATCATGGAGAAGAAGCCGAAGGGCATCATCCTCACCGGCGGCCCCAGCAGCTGTTACGAGGAGGGCGCGGCTGCCTGTTCCCCGGAGCTGTTCAGGCTGGGCATCCCCGTGCTGGGACTGTGCTATGGCGCGCAGCTGATGATGCATGTGCTGGGCGGAGAGGTGGCCCGGGCGGCGGTGCGGGAGTACGGCAAGACAGAGGTGGACGTGGATACCACATCCCGATTATTTGCAGACGTGACGCCGAATACCGTCTGCTGGATGAGCCATTTTGACTATATCGCCCGGTTGGCGCCCGGATTCCGGACAGTGGCGGTGACTGCCAACTGCCCCGTGGCGGCGGCAGAGTGGGAGGAGAAGAAGCTGTATGCCATCCAGTTCCACCCTGAGGTGCTCCACACGGCGGAGGGCTCCAGGATGCTTTACAATTTCGTCCGGGATATCTGCGGCTGCACCGGCGACTGGAGGATGGATTCTTTTGTGGAGGAGAATGTCAGGGCCATCCGGGAAAAGGTGGGAAACGGCAGAGTGCTCTGTGCCCTTTCCGGCGGGGTGGATTCCTCCGTGGCAGCGGTGCTGCTGTCCAGGGCAGTGGGGGGACAGCTGACCTGCGTGTTCGTAGATCACGGGCTGCTGCGCAAGGACGAGGGCGATGAGGTTGAAAAGGTCTTCGGCCCTGAGGGAAATTACGAGCTGAACTTCATCCGGGTCAACGCCCGGGAGCGGTTTTACGAAAAGCTGGCCGGGGTGACCGAGCCGGAGCAGAAACGCAAGATCATCGGAGAAGAATTCATCCGCGTCTTTGAGGAAGAGGCGAAGAAAATCGGCAGGGTGGACTTCCTGGTGCAGGGCACGATTTACCCGGACGTGGTGGAGAGCGGCCTGGGCGGGGAATCCGCTGTCATCAAGTCCCACCACAATGTAGGCGGACTGCCTGACTATGTGGATTTCAGGGAAATCCTGGAGCCCCTGCGCAGCCTGTTCAAGGACGAGGTCCGCAAGGTGGGGCTGGAGCTGGGGATTCCGGAGCATCTGGTGTACCGGCAGCCTTTCCCGGGGCCGGGCCTGGGTGTCCGCATCATCGGGGAGGTGACCGCGGAGAAAGTGAAAATCGTCCAGGACGCGGATGCCATCTACCGGGAAGAAATCGCCGATGCGGGGCTGGCAAGGTCGATTGGACAGTACTTTGCGGCACTGACCAACATGCGCAGCGTGGGAGTCATGGGGGACGAGAGGACCTATGATTACGCGGTGGCGCTGCGGGCGGTGAACACGGTAGACTTCATGACCGCGGAGTGCGCGCAGATTCCCTACGAGGTTCTGCAGCGGGTCAGCAGCAGGATTATCAATGAAGTGACGCATGTAAATAGAGTTTTATACGACATTACGTCAAAACCTCCTGGAACCATTGAACTTGAATAGTGGACATTTGGACTGAAAACCTGATAAAATAAGGGTTTTCAGTCCTTTTTATATCTCTGTGATGTTAATATGATGTTGAAAATAGAGCCAGCTACTTTTCCTACTCCAAAATGGATGCGGTTGAAATCCCTGTCGAAATGTGGTAATATCTCTTTGGGACTACCAGGATGGTAGGCGGTTAGCCCTCCCCGGAGGGACTGTGACCCTCCGTTTACATAGAAACCTGAAAGGGAATCTGGGAAAGGAGGGCTGAGCCATATGGATATTTTGGGACTTATTGCGGTGTTAAGTTTTGGCTTGACCTGCTTTGGTATCGGATATACATTCGGTAAAGATAGTAACAAGCCACAGAAATAGCCGCCCTCCCGTGACAAGGTAAGCGGCTATAGCTGTTAACTTATGAATCGGGCTAACCGTCTATCGGTAGCTCCCGTGGGGCGTCTGTTACCAGCAGGCGCCTCTCTTTATCTAAAGAATAGCACAATCTGCGGGAAAGTTCAAGAATTTTCTTCTGTCGGCGGCGCCGCTCGCCGGAACTGATTGAGCCGATTTGCCAGCTGCTGATCCTTGTCCGGGTAAAGGTGGGAATAGGTATCCAGTGTGGTCTTCACGGATTCATGCCCCAGGCGGTCAGCAATCTCCAATGGGGCAAAGCCCATCTCAATCAGCATACTGGCGTGGGAATGCCTGAGATCGTGGACCCTGATGGGAGGGAGGCCGGCTTTAGCGGCATTGGCCTTTATCTCCTTGTCCAGGGCGGACTTCGTGAAATAAAATATCCTGTCCCCTTTCCCGATTCCGTAGAGCTTTGACACATATCCCATGATGTCGTCATAAAGGAATTCTGGGATGGATATGCACCGTTTGGCCTTTGGCGTCTTTGGCTCCAGGAAAAGCTCCTCTCCGTTTATCTTGGCATAGTTCTTGTTGATGTCTATCCGCCTTGATGGGAGGATGTCCGCAGGCGTTAGGGCCAGCAGCTCCCCGGAGCGCATCCCGGTATAGAACAGGATGTCGAAGGCCAGCTTCACAGAGGACTTCTGGATGGCAGCGGAGAACTGCTCATACTGGGCCTGCGTCCAGATGTTCATCTCTTCGGCCTTGCTCCTCCCCATGCTCCCGGCGACCCGGCATGGATTTGCTGGCAGCCGGTAGTGGGCCGTGGCATAGTTCATGATGGCAGACAGCTGGTTGTTGATCGTCTTGAGATACGTCTGGGAAAATGGATTCCCATCATCGTCCCGATAGGACATCAGCTCGTTCTGCCATTTGCGGATCTTTATGGTGTCGATGTCGCACACCTTCTGGCTACCGAAGTAGGGGAGCAGCTTCGTCTCTATGATGTTCCGCTTGTTGGCCATCGTGGTAGGCTTCAGGCGGTGGGACATGTCCTCCAGATAGTTCTCCACCAGGGAGGAGAAGAGGATGTCGCTGGCATTGCCCTGCTGGTCCAGGAACGACCGCTCATACTCCTTGGCCTCCCGCTGCGTCTTGAAGCCGCGCTTGCAGACATGCTTCTTTGCACCGGTCCAATCTGTGAAGTAGAAGTTGGCATACCAGCGGGTGGTCTTTCCGTCCTTCAAGGTGTATTTGTAAGCCGGCATGGCATCCCATCCTCCTCGGCATCGTGCGAAAGGAGCTCCCTGGTTGCTTAAAATTTGCGCGCCCATTTTACATTTTTTCAATAAAAATGTCAACCAGTTTTCTGGAGCGATTATTTTCTGTAGCTTATTGAGTCCACATAATTTGACGCTTCCTCTTTTGAGAAGCGTGGAGTCGTTGTCTATAAAGGAGCTGGCTTCGCCAACACAGTAACATTCGCGGTATAAAGATGAATCTTCTCCATAGTAGAAAAGTCGCTGTCATCTGAAATGACATTAAGCTTGCCCTCTTTTATGCAGTTCCGCAGGATGGCATAGTCAAACGTATCACAGCGATGCTCTTCAAGCTCCTGGATGAATTGATTCAGAGTGCTATATGTAAAATTAAAGTCCAGAATGGTACATACATTCTTCACATTGGATAATGCCGTAGCAAGGTTCCTTTTTAGCTGGTTTCTTTCCTTTGGCATCTTGCGAAAGTCCTTTATGGACCAATCTACGCCTGGGTGGTTCAGCTCATATAAAGAAAACTCGTTTTTTTCGATTACATGCAGCATTTCCGTAATATTGTAAATGGACGTGAAAAGTGGATTGCCATTGGAGACCAGCTTGTCCACGAAGTCAAAATATGGGGCCGCTCTCAGCTTATCGTGAGGCTTTGACACATTTGTGAACCGCGGATATGTGAACCAATATAACACATTGGTATCCAAAAAGAATTCCTTTCGGTTGTCCATTGGCATAAAAGTAGTCAAATCCGTAGTAGCTGCACATTGCATCACAGTATCACCTTCTTTGGCGTGTTATCGATAATCTGGTTGATTTCTTCAATATGCTCCGGATGCCGCGATACCATTTCTGCATTCTCCATCGAAGTCTGGTAGGTTTCGGAGCCAACCTGGCTGAGATTTCTGATTTGGATGGCATGTATTGTATCAAATCCATAAACTAATGCCAGTGCTGCAAAGCTATAATTAAAGAAAGGAGACGCAAAGCGGGTAATCCCGTTGAAATCAACGATTATACTGTCTGCGTTGGAAGCCAGCAGCTTTTCTAGCTGTTCTTTTAATACAAGTCCTTTTGTCTTTGATGCGGCCTCGTTAGTGATGTCTGAAATGATTATGGTGTTCAAGATTGCTCCTCCTTTAGAAGATAAATGTGCTCATAGTCTGCGTTGATTACGACTGTGATTAACGTGCCGACTATGTCGTATGGTAAACTGACTCCTTTTCCGTCTCTGGAACAGTCATAGTATACATCATTGGAAAAAATTATTAAAGCACCATCGTTCAATTCGGTAAAGTCTTTCAGGTCTGCCATGCCAAGCCCGCGGGGGGTGCCGTCTGTTAATTGCTTCGTGGAATTTCCCCGCTGGAGGGCCCACTTCACAGCATCAATGGAGGCCATGCCTGGGTTCTGCTGTTTTACTAACCTGGGTATTCCTGTACCTGTATCACATACTGAAAAAATCAATTGATTCTTATTTGGCATCCAATGTCCACATGCAAACACGCCACAGGAGGATTTGGAATGGTCAGTGGCATTATCGAATATCTCATATATATTTTTAAAGAGTGAGCCTCGACATGCATCGCTCAGGGTGATAGGAGCAAGCTCTATGATTTTGTCTATATAATTCATGATAGTCCAATCGTCAAGGCTGACTTTTGCAAACGGAACTGAATTCTGGTTCACATGACTGACAGTAGTGTCATAAAAATAGTCATAAAGGCCAGACCGTTTAAAATAGCGCATCACTTCTGGATTGCCTGACGCACATATCCGAACACTTTTCTTCCACTTCTGGGCAATAGCGACTAAGGCTCCATAATATGCTGTAAAGGCAGGGGCTGTGAATCGGCATTTGTTAAAGTCCAGTATAATAGAATCTTCCTCACATGCATATATGTCATATTGTAACTTTGCCAGGAACTGATAAGAGACTTCATCTATATTCAATTTATTCGGTATGGTAATTATCTTTTCCATAATTTTAGATATTTATCACTTGTCGTAGTTTTAAATAAAATATTCTTTACTTATTGCGGTAATGGAACGCCCTTTCCATGGCCTCCAGAGTAAGCCTATCCAAATCTTTAGATGAAAGAGCGCTTGTTTTGTTTTCTCTGGTTGCCCGTACTCGGTAAAATGCCTCTCTGGAGATTTCATCCAGCTTGGAGAGCCTTTCTTCTATCTCCTTTTCCTATTCGGGGCAGGTACGCATTTTTTCGCTGATGCGGTATTGTTCAGCATCAGGGACATCGACAAATTCTACGGTTTTGTCATAATTCTGCTTTATTACTTCTTTGATTTCATCTAGGGTTACATGGAAAAACTCACGGCGGTGGTTGACCATGTTCAGCTTCTTATCTTCGAACGCATGGTGCAGGGCCGTTTCGAGAGCAGGCGCATCATCTGAGAATATCATGGCATGCACATCAAAATTAAAGGGTACAGAGGCATCGCCTAATTCGTCTACACGTTCCTGGGGATCCAAGCGTCTTGTCATCCCGATTTTGTATACATCTTTACCGAAAGAGCCGATGTTTGAAATGACGTATACATATCCAGCACGTTGATTCGCCTCTCGATAATCGATGTCTTTCAAGGAAATCTCGATATCGCCCAATTCCTTTTCAAGTTCCTCCCGTTTGGCTAAGAGGTCGACTTTCTCGTTTTCGGGTGCGGACTCTAACTGCTTTAAGACAGTGAGCAGTGCTTTTTGATAATGTGCCTGTTCTTTTTCTATTTTTCTGCGCTGCTCCTCGATTTCCTTTTGCAGCTTGGCTGCTTCCCGCATTTGTGCGCGAGCTTCTTTGGCCTCCTCCTTTTCCTGCTGCTTTCTCAGCTGGTATTCCAGGGCAAGATAGGCCTCCTGAATTTTCAAATTCAAGTAGTTTTCGGTGATTGCGATTTTCATAATAGTGCCTAATTTGGAAATGGCCTCTGCAGAAGAATTTATTTTCTTTATTGATGCATCAATATTGTTATATTTTATTTTGCTGATAGTATCATCACACTCACTATTGAATGCACGTAGTAACAGTTTTTGCATATCTTTTACCATTTTTTTGCCTTTTGCAGCACTGTCGTTTACTGTCCAGTTTGCATTTCCTGAAAGGGCCAGGTCTTTTTTGATACATTCTTTTTGGAGATTTCGAATTTGGGTAAGCTTTTCCCTATATTCATCAGAACTAGTAAAATCATAACGTGGTGAATAGAGTCCGAATTCTTGCACAAGAATAGTATCGTCAAAAGTGATGATTAGCTGTTTCTTTTTTTCTATTTCTGAATCGAGCTTATTTATTACATCTTGATGTCCGGTAACCACTCGCTGATATGTATCATTTAATTCCTTGAGTTGGGTTTCACAATCAGCTTTTTGGGCTTCTAATTCTGAAATAAATTCTTGAAGCCTAAAGGCATCTTTCATTTCAGGGGTCATCAAGGATGCAAGATTGTCATACTTCGCTTGTAGAGCTTCAAGTTCAGTTTTGTATTGCTTGCCTTTAAATGTGTCTAAGAACCCCATATAATCATTCCCCTTTGTATATTATTTTCCCCTCCGGTACCATTCGAAGGGAATTATTTTCCCAATTTATCGGTTCCAGTCTTTTTCAATGAGGAGTCCGCTGCAACGGACTCCTCATTGAGGCGCTTTAAATAGCCTTTTAGTTCTCCCCTAAACTCATATTGGGCCTCTGGAGGAAGCTGATGGATAAGTGATAGCCATTCAGCATCACTATTGGTTAGAAAAGAAAAACTATTGTCGGCTTCTCCGGTCATTAAAAAATCCATTGTTGTATTGAGCAAATTTGCGACTCTAAGCAATTTGTCAGCAGCAGGGCAATTGGCATCCCATTTCCTAATAGTTCCTCTGCCAATACCGACATCGCGTTCAATGCTGGCAAATGTCATATGCAATGGATCGGCCAGAGACTTAATTCTTTCCGTGAGTAGCAAAAAAGACACCTCCAAATAAAATAATCGAAAATATTACACAAAATATATTGACAAGTGTCAAATTTGCGATTATTATAAACATACACAACAACAAGTTACAGCAAACCAACACAATCACCGGTGCCAGCCGGGGAAAGGAGGTCAAATGGCGGATAAGGCTTCTAATGAAAATAACCAAAACAAAATCATTCAACAGTGGTGCCGCGCGGTTGAAGAGTTTTGCTTAATTCATCGTGATAAGCCTGTAGCGCGGAAAGACACACAGCTTTCGCAATTGCCGCAACACGGTCAATCTCGTTGATATTGGCTTCTGGATTTTCCGCAAGTATGGCCTGGTTGGCGCTGTCGATGGCATTTTGAACCTCGGAGGATATTTTGTCAAAATCAATGTTTAAGCTGTCCAGCATAAGAAAAATTCTCCTTTCCGGGTTGTCGGTCCTGCCCAGCAGGTAGTCCACGGAGCAGTCCAGGTAGTCGGCGATGCGGGCGAGGCTGTCAGAAGCAATAGCGCGACCGTGCCTCATGTGGGACATCGTATTGGAGCCAAGCTGCAAGCTTTCCAGCATATCCTTTATGGCTATGCCTTTGGATTTTGAGCGGACTTTAATCATTTCAGCTATATTTGGCGAATCATACGAAATTTGGGCATCCATTTTGTACACATCTCCTAAATCGCCAAAAATGGAGAAAATCATCTTGATTATCGCCATATATGGTGATAATATGTAATTGCAACAGGTTACAGTAACAAAAAGCAATAAGGTCTCTCTCAGCGGCAACTGACAGGGATAGCATCTACAGCCTAGTTTAACACATTATTGCAACTTTTTAAAGTAAAAAGTGCGAAAGGGGTGAAGCAATGAAGAGGGAATTATCGCCGTGGGGGAGGCAGTGCAAGGTTCAGATGGTCGTGCTTGATAAGAACTTGGCAAGCCTGAGCCAGGAGACGAACCTGTCCAGGTCCTATATCTCGGCCATCATAAACGGCAGGATAGTCGTGCCTGACGAGACGATACAGGCCATCAGCAGGGCGCTGGAGGTGGACGTCGCGCTGGCGCGGTAGGGAACCATGGTCTATTGGTTCCATTATACGGAGTGGAGGTAAGAAGAAAAATGGCATCTAAAGCAGTGAAAAGGCCAGCATACGATGGGACTACCTGCCTGTTATACGACTATATGGTCGCGCAGGGCCTGACTGAGGAAGAAGTCGCCCAGCGGATGGGGGTCGATAAGCAGCAGATAGCGCTCATGGGGGAGGAACTCTATAGCCGGGCCCCATGGCAGCCGGTGGCCCGCTGGTTTATGCGTCCCGACAGCATCCCCAACAACATGATTACCAAATTGTGCGAGGTGCTCCATGCACCGATGGATGCTTGCTTCATAAGGTCAAGAATCCTGAACGGACAGGAGTTCCATATGGGACATATGTATAAGGCCAGAAAGGAGATATTGGCGGAAGCTACATCAGAGGAGCTGGTTCAGGAAATGGAGGGCCGCGGGTACAGGGTGATTAAGGAGGGATATGATGGGACGGAGACCAACGAAAGCAGCGGACAACCGATTCTGCCAGGCGAGGCTGGCAGCTGCCCAATTCAATGAAAGGCTATATTCAAAAGAAGGAGCGGCAGAACTCCTGGGGGTATCGGTATCGACGTTATCGGATTATGAGCTGGGCCTGACGAAAATCGTCCCGCCGGACATGGTGATGAAGATGGCGGATTTGTACAATGCGCCGGAGCTGCGGAACTACTACTGCCGGGAGATGTGCCCCCTTGGGAACGACGTCCCCGTGCTGGAGCTGGAGGACTTGGACCGCATAACCGTGAGGGCCATGGCAAGCCTCCGGAAGGTCGCGGAGACCAAGGAGAGTCTGCTGGACATCACCGCGGATGGCATCATTACAGACGATGAGAAGCCGGCATTGCGTAAGATTCTGGCTACACTGGATGAAATCTCGGTCATCGCCCAGAGCCTGAAGGTGTGGACGGAGAAGAACCTGGAATAGGAGGGATTGCATGGGAGCATTGGCGACTGCACCGGGAGTTCTGAGGGCGGCGACGACCACTTATGTCAATGTACAGAACGTGATGAAGCTCCTCGGGTGCAAAGAGAACAAGGCGTATCAGACAATCAGGGCAATCAACCGCCAGGCAAAGGAGGCCGGCATGATGGCATATGGACAGGGGAAGGCGAGCAAATACATATTTGCGGAGCGGTTCGGGATTCCTATGGACGTGGTCGATGCCGTCATTGAGAAGCTTGGCGATGAGGAGGTGTGAAATGGCATATTACAGAACCTGTCCGTACTGTGGAGCCGCACTGGACCCCGGAGAGACGTGCGACTGCCGGGAAACGGCGGAGAGGGAGCGGGCGGAGGCCGAGGGACTCTTTGAAAGGGAGGAGACAGGCCAGATGTCGTTTATTTTGGGGAATTTAAATGAAAGGAGGAGGGCATGAAGCTTGGGATAATGAAGTGGACAGGGAGGGACAGGCAGAGGGTATGGATTGTGGTGGAGTGCCGGCGCGTCCCCGGATGCCCTGGGGAAAGGATTCGCCTGGCCAGGGAGCGGCGGAGGCGATGGGCGGTAGCCAGGCGGCTGGCAGGGAAGGCAGCCTGGGTGATGTTCAGGGGGCTGGCGGCAGCCATGGTGACGTATCTGTATACGGCACGGGCCATGGAGCAGGCGTTCCTACAGAGAGGGTACAGGGCCTACGGTGGGGAATGCCTGGTCATCCCTTTCGTGTTCTATGGGGCCTTTAAGGCAATCGGGCTTGCGGAAAGGGCTGCCCGCGCGGCTAGACAGTGGACAGCGGAAAGGAAGGGGATGACATGCGGGGAAAGGGGCATCCCGGATGCGGCGTATCCGCAGGAGTAAGAAATGGATTCATCAGGAAGGTCTACAGGATGGAAAAAGAGCACTCGGCCAGAAGCCAGAGCGCCCTACAGGATGACCATATTGTAAACCATCCTGCTGCAAAAATCAAGCAAAAAATACGATATGGAGGTAAATTTCTATGGATTCTATGTATGAGCTGTCTATTCCTAAGAATTATCCGGCATCCAAGTACAACCTGATGGGAAACACCGACGTGATGGTGCAGGTGCCGGACATCAAGTCTCCGGTGATTCAGGTCGTGCGCCTGGACACCGACCCCCAGAAGAAGGATGTCTATATCCAGCAGAAGGCGAGCAAGGAATACAGGGACAAGAACGGGAATGTCCATCCTGCGACGCCAAATCTGTACGCAATCGCGAAGAACGGGCTGAAGAAGCTGGCGGACGGCGCGGGCATCAAGATGGTCTCCAGCGAGCACGTCATACCGACTACCTGCCAGAAGTGCGTGGCGGTGAACCAGCACAGCGGGAAGGTGGTGCAGTGCGGGAGCTGTCGGAACAAGGACGTCGCGTTCCGCATCACCATCTCCGTCCCCCAGCTTACAGGGGAGGTGCTGATGGTGGAGGACACGCATGAAATCATCGTTGACAACGTGGTTCCCGGCATGTCGGACAAGCAGAGGACGGAGTTTATGAAGCACCTGCCGCAGATATGCGAGGCCAAGGCCCTGAATGGAGCCATAAGGACCGCCCTGCACATCAAGGGC
Organism: Acetatifactor aquisgranensis; assembly: GCF_943193215.1. Lineage (NCBI taxonomy): Bacteria > Bacillati > Bacillota > Clostridia > Lachnospirales > Lachnospiraceae > Acetatifactor > Acetatifactor aquisgranensis. The sequence continues at coordinate 202,269 of NZ_CALPDH010000003.1, forward strand.
ACCTACACGCTGGAGGAGATTAGCAAGCCTTTCGTGGTGGCCTACCTGGTGCCCAACCTGAATCATGAGGCAGTGAAGCAGGCGGCCATCGAAAGCATGTTCCAGTCCTCCCAGAGGCTTTTCGGGAACATCCCCAGCATCCATCAGGTGGAGGCTAAGGTACCGGAAAGCGCTTCCATCGAGGCCTCGGACGGGGAGGAGTATGAGGAGTACGTCGATGGCACCTACCGGGAGGCTCCTGGCGCGGAAGAGCCAATCCAGGAGCAGGAGGACAGGACGATGGACTTCCGCTGCGACAAGTGCAATGAGGTGATTCCCAAGAAGGTATGGGAATATTCCATAGAGCATTATGACCGCCCGCTGTGCTACAAGTGCCAGAAAATCGTCAGGGGAGAGCAGAGGGGAGGGAGGCGGCAATGAAGATTATCAGGATAGGCACGGATAATGAGGTCTCAGCGCACGATTTCCCGGAAGGGACGCTCCAGGCACAGAACCAATGGCTCAAGGCGCTGATTGGGCCGCGCTGCGAGATATATGAGCATGTCCTCCCGAAGCGCCTGTATACGGAATTTGGAGTCCCGAACGGCATCATGAGGGAAAGAGGGAGCTTCGTGAGCATGCTGGTCGATGAGGATGGCATCAGCCATGGCCTTGAGCCGAACCTGGTGGGCAGCTACCTGTATGGGACGGATGAACACGGGCAACCGATTGTCGGGAACATACTGCTCATTGGAGAGAAGATTGCAGATGGAGGCATAGAGTTCTGCGGGATATCGGACAGACGGTTCGAGCTGCTGTACCCGCAGATGGAAGAGATAACGAGGAAAGCGAGGGAAGTATATGGGAATCACAATCATTCATGCAGCTGACTGGCACATAGGTGACTTCAAGGGGCCGGAGAGGGATGGGGTGAACCTCCGCTCCCTGGACACGAGGCGGTGCCTCGAATTCATGGCGGCGCGGGCGGAACAGGAGAGGCCGGATCTGGCCCTGGTGCCCGGGGACATATTCCACGCAGGGAAGACATGGAGCGAGCGGTGCTGCGACGAGGTGGTCGTGGCGATTGGCATCATCTCCCGGCTGGCCGACGCTGCGGGGCAGGTGGTGGTGATGCGGGGGACGCCGAACCATGACGGGGCGGGCCCGTTCAAGGTCCTTGCGAAATATTTCGCGGGCTGGCCGAATGTACATATCGTCACCACGCCGCAGGTGGTCAGGACGGAGTGGGCCGACATCGCCGCCATGCCAGGGTTCGAGGCCGGCGTGTACCGGGCACAGTTCCCGGGGCTGGGGCGGGAGGAGGAGAACGAGTCCATCTCCCGGGAGCTGGGCAGCATGGCCCTGGGACTCAGGGCGGAGTGCCGGGCCGATCGTCCGGCCATCCTGATGGCGCATTACACCGTGCCGGGGTGCAACATGGAGGGCGGCCAGTCCCAGTCCCTGACGCAGTTCGAGCCCATCATCCCATCGGAATCCCTGTCCGCTGCGGGCTATGGGCTGGTGGCCCTGGGGCACATACACCGCCCCCAGATGGTTCCCGGGTTCGACAACGTATATTATTCCGGCTCCATCAATGCCAATAACTTCAACGATGAGGGACAGGAGAGGGGCTTCTGGATTCACCACATGGAGCAGTCGGCCGTCAGCTCTGAATTCGTGGAGACGCCGTACAGGGAATTCATCACGTTCAATATGACGGACACCGACATCACGGCAATCAACCTTGGCTGCATGGACGACGTGGCACAGGAATTCTGGCGCTGGAACGGGGCTGTGCAGGACAGGATAGTTAGAGTCCGTTACAGCTGCTCTGCGGAGAACGCCAAAGGGTTCAACAGGGCGGCCCTGGAGAGGGCGCTGCTGGAGGACGGCGCGTTCATGGTGGCGGAGATACTGCCAGAGGATGTCGGGGGATTCGCGAACCGTACAGAGCTTGCCGGGACGATGGATTCAGAGGCGAACCTTGTCAGGTACCTGGAGGAGAAGCAGGTGTCGCCGGACAAGATTCAGGAGCTGGTGGCGAAGGCGAGACCTGTCATCGAGGAGGCTGAGGCTGGCATGCCTACGGCGGCCAGTACCGGGACGTTCGTGCCGGTAGAGATTTCCGTGAAGAACTACAGGAACTATGAAGACGAGACATTCCGCTTCGATGACGTGACGTTCTGCACCATCAACGGGCAGAACGGGGCAGGGAAGAGTAGCCTGTTCATGGACGCCATCATTGACTGCCTGTATGAGCAGCCCCGGGAGGGCATCATCAAGGACGAGGCAGGGAAGTCGCCCTGGCTGCGCAACGATGACTCCGTTCGCTCTGGCTCCATCATGTTCACCTTCCGCATCGGGGAGAGGGAGTACCGGGTGACGAGGACGAGGGCCAGGTCCGGAAAGGGGACGCTGAACATATCGTGCCTTGCCGAGGGGGACTGGGTGGACTGCTCGGAGGAGCGGTACAACGACACCCAGCAGAAGATACTGGACATCATCGGCATGGACAGCTTCACGCTCAAATCCTGCGCGCTCATCATGCAGGACCAGTATGGCCTGTTCTTACAAGCGAAACCAGAGGATAGGGTTGAAGTCCTCGGGACGCTCCTTGGCCTGGGAGTCTACCAGGGCATGGAGAGGATAGCACAGGACAAGGCGAAGGCGTATGGAACAAGGAACCGTGAGCTGAAGCAGAAGGCCGAGGTTCACCATGGCACCATCTCCAGCCTGGGGAATCCGGACAGGGAGCTGGAGGGCTGCCAGGCGGAGCTGGAGGGGTACGAAGAAGCCCTGCAGGTGAAGGCCGCAGAGCGGGACAGGAACAAGCTGCTGCTGGCGAACTGCCAGGAAGCCGCAGAAAGGCGCAGAAAGCTGCTGTCAGCCGTTTCCATGCTGGAAGCGAAGAAGGCTGCCGCAGGCCAAAATAGGGCCACTCAGCAGGCCATCATAGACAGCTGTGCAGCCATCCTTGACAGCAGACAGGAAATCGAAGCGAAGGTCGAGGAGCACAGGATCCTGATGGAACGTGAAAGGCAGCTGGCGGGAGAATCCGCACTGTATTCCGAGAAGAGGCGGGAAGCGGAAGGGCTTGCCAGCCAGGCGGCATCGGAACAGTCGGGCATCTATATCCTTAAGGCGAAGCTTGTACAGAAGGAGACCGAGCTGTCTTCATGCCAGCCTACGGAGCAGGATGCGGAAATCAAAGAGAATGCCGCGGAGCATGAACGACAGAAGAAGCTGCTGGATGAACTATATGAGCAGGAAAGGGTGCACTGGGCGGTCGAGCAGAAATTGGTGTTGGAAAAGAACAGCCTGCAGCAGATTGCTGAGCGATATGATTCGGACGTAAAGCGCCTGCGGCTCGAAGAGGATGGAATGAAAAAGAAAGCGGAGCTGCTCTCCAATGTGGAATGCGTGGATATGGCCCATGCCAGGTGCGGGTTCCTGGCTGACGCGATTGCAGCAAAACAGGCCCTTGAAGGGTATCCCGAGCGATATGCGGCTTTGGAGAAAGCCTATAGGGAGCAGGCGGCTCCTCTCGGCCAGCGGGTTGCCGAGCTGGAGGAGCAGCTGGCTGGGCTGCCCTTTGATGCAGATAGAGTGAATGCGGTATCGGAGCGGCTAGCCGAACTGGAGCCTTATGTGGCGAAGCTCGAGGAAATCAACCAGAGGGAGGGGAGGATTGCCCTGCTGGAGGCCGAAATGGAGCACCTGCGGTCAAATATATCCGAAGCGGAAAGGCGGCATGCGGAGGCCGAGATGAAGGCCATAGCGGCGGCGCAGGAGCGTGACCGTTACTCTAAGGCATCTGAGGAGCATGGGCAGGTCCTTGGTGCTATTGCAGCGCTGGCCCCCTGGCTCGAAAAGGAGAGGCAGTTGCCTGTGGCAGAGGAAAGAAGGGCCACGGCCATGGGCAGGATTCTGGAGCTGGCCGCCGAGATGGCGGACATTGAAGCGGAGATTGACGAGAGGCAGGCAGAGGCGGACAGGGAGGCCCTGGCTATGGCCGGCATGGAAGGGCTGGCGGGAACCGTTTCCCGGCTGGATGCGGAGGTGGATGCCGTCAGCGCGTTGGCCAAGGGGAAACAGATGGAGCTGGGGGCGCTGCGGCAGAAAGCGGAGCAGCTGGTCAGGCTGAAGGAGGAGGCCGCCGCGCTACAGGGCCAGGCCATGGAATACGCGAAGGGGGCTGCGGACTATGAGGCCCTGAAGGCGGCGTTCAGCCAGAGCGGCATCCCTCACCAGATTGTCCGTTCCGTCATCCCCCAGCTGACGGCCACGTCCAATGCGATTCTCGGCCAGATGACCGGGGGGAAGATGGGGGTGGATCTCCATCTGGAGAAGCTGCAGAAGAACGGGAAGGAAAAGGAGTCCCTTGGCATCTTCATCGAGGAATATGGGAAGCCGGCCCTCCCCTACCTGTCCAAGTCCGGCGGCGAGAAGGTGAAGTCGTCCCTCTCCGTGATACTGGCCCTGTCGGAGGTCAAGGCGTCCACGGCGGGGATACAGCTTGGGTTCCTCCTGATAGACGAGCCGCCTTTCCTGGATTCTGACGGCACCCAGGCCTACGTGGACGCGCTGGAGGCGATACGGCAGAGGTACCCTGGCCTGAAGGTCATGGCCATCACGCATGACCAGGAGTTCAAGGCGAGGTTCCCCCAGAGCGTCACCGTGCACAAGGACGGCAGGGGAAGCCATGTGAGGTGGGACTGATGAATATTGGTGAAAAGGAAGTGGTCGCTTGGCAAAGAAATTCTACTGGATGAAACTGAGGGAGGACTTTTTCGATGATGACGCCATGGAATGGCTGGAGGAGCAGCCGAAAGGGAAGGAATACGCCCTGTTCTACCTGAAGCTCTGCCTCAAGTCCCTGAAGACGAACGGACTGCTGATCCGCACTGTCGGGACGCTGCTCGTGCCATATGACACCGTGAAGCTTGCGGAGATAACGAAGACGGATTTCGATACCGTGGTGGTGGCGATGGAGCTGCTGAAGAACATCGGTCTGGTGGAGATCCTGGAGGGCGGGGAGATATGCATCCCCCGCATGGAGGAGATGATAGGTTCGGAGACGGACAAGGCTTCCATCATGCGCCGCATCCGGGAGCAGAAAAGGATGCTGGAAGGTAACAATATTACCGAGATGTTACCGGAGCGTTACCTACATAATGGAGGTAACAATGTTACCGGAGAGTTACCGGACTGTTACCAAAACGTTACACAGAGATTAGAGATTAGAGATAGAGAAAGAGAGAAAGAATTAATCGTTGCTCCTCCGGGCAACGGTTCCTCCACCGACCCTTCCGGCGCATCGGAGAAGAACCCTGTCGGCGACTTTGAGTACCAGTGCGTGGACATGCTGGTCCGGTCGTGTGTGGCCGTGTTCCCCAACTCCAAAGTCCCCAAGACCGAGGCGGACAAGCGGAAATGGGCGGTGGAGATTGAGCGGATGAAGCGGCTGGACGGGAGGGCGGAGGCGGACATCATAGAGGCCCTGACCTTCGCGACCACGGACGGGTTCTGGAAGTCCAACATCCGCAGCACGAAGAAGTTCCGGGAGAAGTTCGAGACGCTGATCGTCCAGAGCAGGGCGAAGCAGGGGCGGAACGCCAGACAGGGATATGGGAACCAGTTCAACCAGTTCCAGCGGCAGGATTATGACATCGCCGAGCTGGAGAGGAGCTTGGTCGAGAATGTGAGGAAAGAAGGCAGCTAGATGGCGGAAAGCTCATGGCATGCCGGACGATATGGGTGGAACCGTAACCACCGGAAAAACAGTGGGAAAAGAGCATAAGGAGGAGCGGTATGAAGGCAAAAAAAGAAGTCGTGCATTTTACGGCTGAAAGAACCGAGGACTATGCCTACGGGTGCATTTGGCACCAGGTGGTGAATGAGTACTTGAGAACCGGCTACAAGGAGGAGGGGAGCAATCCTGATGTCGTAGTGATGGGCGAGACCTATAGGACATTGAAACGCCCAAAGGTGACCGTCTTTTATGATGCGGCCGGGGATACGCTCTTTGACGTGACGAATGAGAGGCTTGAAAAGGAATATGAGTGGCTGATGAACAGCGATGTCGGGGATGAGGCGGAGAATGCGGACACCAGGGGGGAAATAGATGCAGAGGATGATGTGATTCCTATGGGGACAGCATCTTTGAGGGAAATTGTTGCAGGATTGCCTGCACCGACCGCAGAGGAAATTGCAGTTGCCAAAGAGGAGAGTGCCAAGCCTGTCAAGCAAAGGGCTAAGGAAAAGCTGAAAAGGGAGATGGAGGCGGCAAAAGACAGAGCGTTTGCGGAGCCAGTCATAGGCTATCTCCTTGGGCGCTGCAAGGAGGATCAAGGCCTGGCCGAGGACGTGGTACAAGAGCATAAGACATGGCAGAAGTGCTTTGATTATATCTACAGCCAGGCCAGGAAGCAGGTGAAAGGGAATTGTGCCGCCGTCCGCGATGAAGTGGTGTACGAATGGGCCGAGGACTATTACCACAAGGATGACCGGGCCGAGGAAGAGAAGAAGGCCAAGGAAGCTGCCGAACGCAAGATAAAAGAGGAAGCGCGCAGAAAGGAGGCGGCTGGACAGAAAAAGGGAGACAGGAAGGGTACGGAACCGGCTGAGAAGAAAGCGGACAAGGCAGGAAGGAAGCCCGCAGAACCGCCGAAACCCAAGAAGCCGAAAGAGATGGACGGTCAGATGGATCTGTTCTCGATGATGGGCATGTGAGGGGGCGGAAGGGATGGATAAAAGGGCTTTATCCGCTATGCCAAGGCCGAAAGCGGAAAAGCGGTACCAGGTACTGCGCAAAACGGCTTCCGGAATGAGGGGCATAGTCGCAGCAGAGAGGACTGAAATAAACGGTGAGGACACGCTGATAATCAACTGCTTCAAGCCAAAGGGGAAGACGGTCATCCCCTGGTTCCGCACCTTCTGCCAAGAGGCGGGATATATCACCCAGGATATGACGGAAAAGAAGACGAAGTGGAGGACGGCAGCATTTAACCATATCGTCGGATTCTGCATAAGCGATTGTTATCGGACAGAAAGCAGGCTGGCGCTCGCATCGCCGCATGACGGAGAAACGATAGTGGGATTCATGCGGGAGTGGAGGGAGCGCAACCGCTCGAACCGATGCGATGCAGGTTTTGGGTTTGAAGATTATATCTATGCCTACCAGGCAGACATCCGGGACAGGAAGCTGGCCGAGAAGCATCGGAAGATATGCGAAGGGATAGATGCGCGCATGGAGCTGTTCGGAGGGTTGCCGGAGGGTTACCAGCGGTTTGTCGAGGAGACAGTGTTCGATGAGTACAATTACTTTTTCTACTCGAAGAAAGCAAGACGGGCATATTGCACCAGGTGCGGGCATGAGTACGAGATTGGAAAAGACGGCATCTATTACAGGGGAATCGCTTTGCGTAGCAGCGCCGGACATTTAAAGCACAATACAGGCTATGCCTGTCCGTACTGTAGTAAGCCGATTGTGGCGAAAAGCGAGGGGTATGGCAGGGAATCGCTGTTAGAAGTCAATTGGAGTGTCCTGGTACAGCCGAGCGGAGACGATGTCCTGGTCCGTTATTTCTGCCATAGCAAAGATTTCCGCAGAGACTTTAGGCATCCGAAAATCGAGAGCAGGGAAATGTTCCGCAGCATACACACCTCGACAAGCGTGGAGTATTACGAATGGGAGACATACACATACAGCAAGGAAGTACGCTGGTGCTACCCCAAAAGTCATAGCCGTTGGTGGAACCCATCAGAATTCCAAGCACCGAGACAGACGGTTCTCTACAATACGGACTTCGATTTCCTGAGGAGTACCTGTATGAGATATAGCTGCATCGGAATGTTCTTTGAAAAGGTCGTGCCGTCTATGAGGGACACATCGGTATGGATTGTGGACAACTACTTCAACTTCTACCGCAGGCATCCTTTTGTGGAGCAGATGATAAAGATTGGATGGTACACGCTCGTCAGGGAGCTTTTCGAGAATGCCGGCATGGCAGGAAGGGAAGGCTTCAGGAACGGAAGGGGCATACTGGAGACCTGTGGAATCACAATGCAGCAGTTCCTGCTCCTGAGGGATGCCACTTGCGGCAATCCGGAGGCGCGGGACTTGAGGATCGTCAAGCATGCAGAGCAAAGGGGCATAAGGCTGACGGTGGAGGATCTGAAGGCGCTCCGGACAATACGTGATGAAGGCAGATATGACTACTTCGATGAATTCCTGGACGCTATGAGATACACGACGCTCCATAAGCTGAAAGGCTATCTTGAAAAACAGAAGATCCGCCACACGATGGACTACTTCGACTATATAGGGTGGCTTCTGGAGATGGGGTATGACATGCGGAACGGATTCAACCTTTATCCAAAGAACTTCGTGGAAAAGCACGATGAGATGGCGAAGGCCTATCAGAGGTTCAAGGATAAGGAGCATCGAGCGAACGTGATGAGGTTCAACCGCCTGCTGGAGCAGATGCGGAAGGAGCTGAGAGAGGGCGATCCGACCAACCTACAGATGCAAGGGCTGTTCATCCGGCTCCCATATCAGGCAGAGGAGCTGAAGGCCGAGGGAGAGGCCCTTCACCATTGCGTGGGGGCTTACATCGATAGGGTGATGAAAGGCGAGACGACCATATTCTTTGTCAGGCGGATCGAGAGTCCGGAAGTGCCGTTCTACACCCTTGAATGGAGGAACAATCGAATCGTCCAGTGCAGAGGAGCCCATAATTGCGATATGACGCCAGAGGTGGAAGCGTTCACGGCATTGTTCGCGGAACAGATGAGAACATATAGATTAAAGAAGGAGGCGGCTTCGGCATGAGCGATGTAAAAACAGGCAGGCATAGGATCAGGAACCTGCTCATGAAGCTGAACGATGAGGACAGGAACGCACTGTGCTGCCTTTTGATCAAGGCGGGCTATGCGGCAAGGATTGGAAAGGAGAGGCCGGGCGGTAAAGGGCAGACGATGTATTTCGTGGAGTTCTGGGAGGAGGGATTGGATGTTTAGGAACATGGCAAGGAAGCCTATAGCAAGGACGTATACCTATCTGAAATATGGGTTCGTGGTTACGGAAAGCGAGAAGCAGCTGTGCCCGAGGTGCGGTAGCACCCTGAATGCAGGGCCGGACTACCAGCCGAGGCGCTGCGGCCAATGCGGGCAGAGGATTGATTACAGCAGGGTTGAATGGAAGGGAGAAAGGACATTGGGCTTTGCGGAAGGAGGAGGCCATGAACCGATCAAAGATAGGGTGGTGTGACCATACATGGAACCCGATTACTGGCTGCCGTCATGACTGCCCTTACTGCTATGCGCATAGGATGACGTCCAGGTTCTCGGGAGATGTGCGATTGAACCTGATGGCGAATGAGGACTATTCCGTGGTGCCGGCCGCTGATGGAGGGGAGGGGCTGTACGTACTCGATGCCCCCATGATGAATGAGACCGGCAGCCCCCTTGTATATCCTTTCGGATTCGCTCCTACATTGCATAGGTACCGGATGGACGTCCCTAGGAAACTGAAGATGGGGAGCATCATCTTCGTAGGGGCCATGTCGGATATGTTCGGGGAATGGGTACCGGATGGATGGATAAAGGAGGTCTTTGGCATCTGCCGGGAGCGCCCCATCCACAATTACTTGTTCCTTACGAAGAATCCAGAGCGGTACGAACGCTGCGATGCCGCCGGGATGCTGCCGATGTGGGAAAACATGTGGTATGGTTCGACGCTCACCAGGCCGGAGGACAGATGCTTCACGTCCAATGTGCACCACACATTCTGGAGCATTGAGCCGATGCACGCACCGTTCCCGACCCAGGATATGGATGGCCTATCGACCGATTGGGTGATCATCGGCGCTGAGACAGGACATAGGAAAGGGAAGATTGTCCCTGCCAGGGAATGGATCGATGGCATTGTCGGATGGTGCGACAGGCGCGGAATTCCTGTGTTCATGAAGGACAGCCTGATTCCCATCGTAGGAGGAGGCGATATGCGGAGGGAGTTCCCGGAGCAGCTCAGGCATCCGAAGATGAGCCCGAAGATGGAGAGGAAGCTGATTGCCGCATGTGGCGGGTGCAAGGCGCGGATGAGGAAGAAAGACATGGTCGCCCTGCTTGTGAGATGCAGGCGGGGGGAGACAGGGAAACAGATAGGGTTCCTGTGCAGGAGCTGCCTTGAGCGGTGCTGCAGAGACTTCGGGCTGGATGCCGCTCGGGTGGATGCCCCGATTGGCCATGGTGATGCAGATGGCTGAATGGGGCAGGAATATTGAGGGCTATGCTGACTGGACTGCCAGCATAGCCATAGATAGGGCGTCAAGAGAGGAGAGGATGGCTGCTATGGCGAAGAAAAGGAGCTGTAGGCGCACGACAGATGAGAACATCATCCATGACAAGGCCGTGAAGATGCGGAAGATGACAGACGAACAGCTGGTGCATTACGTAGAGGACAGGGTGGAGAAGGCAAGGAGCGAGGGCTTTAATCGGAGGAAGGAGCAAAAGAAAGAGGTTCTGCAGCTTAGTGCAGTGGAATTTGTCGAGGAAATCGGGCGGATAAAAGGTATCGGAACAGCAACAATGTCCAAGATAAGAGAATTGCTTGATAAGAGATTGGAGGGGGATGCAGATGCCTGATTTAAGGCAGCAGATTATCGGGAGACGAAACAAGGCTGCCGGAGAGACATTTGAACGCTGGATATCGGATGCCTGTGAATTCTATCTGCACAAAGGGCTGGCATACATAGAAAAGACCCCGGAGCCTTTCCATATCACTGGCAAGGACAGGAATGGGGTCGTCAGGGGATATTACGAGAAGAAAGGGCAGCCGGACTATAAAGGGATTTTATGCGATGGCACTGGCATCATGTTCGAAGCGAAGCATACGGATTCCGACAGGATAAGCCAGACCGTCATTACAGATGCCCAGTGGAAGGGCCTGGACATATATGAGGGGTTCGGCGCCCACTGCTATGTGATGGTCTCGATGGGACTGACAAGGTTCTATAGGGTTCCTTGGAGCGTCTGGAAGGGGATGAAGGAGCTGTTCGGCCATAAATTCATGACAGCACAGGAATTGGAGCCTTATAGGCTACAGGAGAGACGATGCACGATACTAATTTTGGAAGGGGTGGAGCTGAGGAATGAGGATACAGAAAGAGGAACTCGCACAGAAGCTGAACAAGATTAAGGGGGCAGTGCCGAAGAAGGCTGCCAATCCGGCCTTGCAGGGCATTCTGGTCAGGGATGGTTATTTGATAGCCAGCAACACAGAAATGACCATCAAGGCGAAGATAGAGGGCATAGAGGGGGAACCGTTCATCATTCCGGAAAGGGCGTTCGACCTAATCAACAACCTGCCGGATGGGGAGATGGAGATTTCTGCCGCATCCAATAATATCATCACCATCAAGGCAGACAGGATCAGGAACAAGTACCAGACGATGGATCCGGAGCAGTTCCCCATGACGGTCTCCCAGGAGGAGGGGAGCGAGATGACGATTCAGGCAGGGACGCTTCTGGGATCCATGAGACGTGTGTCCTATGCCGTGCCCGCACAGGGCAGCAACCCCTTGATGTCTTCCCTGTGCCTACAGGCAGGTGGCGGCCAGTTGAATTTCGTCGGACTGGATGGGCATGTGCTGGCATGGGACAGGGTGGACTATGACGGGGAGTTCGAGCTGCTGATACCTAAGAACACGGTAGATAAGCTGAAATCCCTTGGAATGTCCGGGGACGTGCAGATCAGGCACAGCAAGACAGGAGCCGTATTCATCACGGAGGATTTTGAGGTATACACCAGGCTGGTTGAAGGGGAGTATTTCACATACCGGACATTGTTCAAGGATCTCCCGCTACATACGACTGTATCCAGGATGGCCCTGTTAGATGCCGTGACGAGGGCGAAGATGTGCGCTGAGGAAAGGTGCCCGGTCAGGTTTGGTCTGGAGGGCTGTTCCCTGGATCTGAGCATCAAGGACAAGACGACAGACTACCATGAGACGGTAGGGCTCCAGACGGATATCGCGGAGGCCCTGACGATAGGGTTCGATGCCCGCCTGGTATCGGAAACATTGAAGGCCTTTGACTGTGAGAACATCAGGATATCCTTTGGGAGTCCGAAGATGCCGATGACCGTAGAGTCCGAGGACAGCGATTTCAAGGCGATTGTCCTTCCGGTGGCGATAAAATAGCACTGTTTGGCCACGTAGGGAAAACAAGCTACAAAAATAAGCTAGGGCGGCATATGCTGCCGCCCGGAAGGGGGAATAAGAAGCAGGGATGAAGGCGGTATTCAAGTATCCGGGCAGTAAATGGTCATTGGCAGGCTGGATCATCAGCTTCTTCCCAGCCCATCACAGCTACCTGGAGCCGTTCTTTGGGAGCGGGGCAGTCCTGTTCAATAAGCCCAGGTCCAATATCGAGACGGTGAACGATCTGGACGGAAACGTCGTGAACCTGTTCAGGTGTATAAGGGAAGATCCTAAGAAACTGGCCGACATGATCTATATGACGCCATATGCCAGGGAAGTGAATGAAAGGGCATACAGGGCGGTGCCGGAAGACAGCTTCGAGGCAGCTTATGACTTCATCGTCAGGCTCAATATGGGGCACGGCTTCCGCACTACGGGCGAGAGGGTAGGATGGAAGAACGATGTGTCGGCCCGGGAGCGCTCCTATGCATCGCAGGACTGGAGTAGCCTGCCTGGAAGGATTATGCAGGCTGCCGAAAGGCTCCGTGGAGTGCAGATTGAGAGTAGGCCGGCAATCGATGTCATAAGGAGGTTCAACTTTAAGAACGTGCTGATATACTGTGACCCTCCATATATGATGGAGACCAAGCATGGCAGGCTTTATCGATATGAAATGAGCGATGCGGAACATGAAGAGCTGCTGAGGGCCTTGCTCCAGCATAAAGGGCCGGTGCTGTTGAGCGGGTATGATACGGATTTATACCGGGATATGCTATGCAAATGGGAATGCCGGGAGAAAACGTCATATTCCCAGGTCTGCTCCTTGAAGAAGGAAGTGCTGTGGATGAACTTTGAACCGATAGGCATGCAGATGGAAATCGAGGATTGGAGGCAGATGGTTGAAAACGGAAGCGGCGATTGGAATCATTATGAAGATACGTAATAATGTGGAGGAAAGGAGCTGGAGTCTTCCAAGGACAAGGATTTGGCAATGAAATTAAGGTGGCTGGACGAGGATTGCAATATCTGTGGCCAGAAACTGAACAGCTGGGATGCCCGGCTGTCGAAGACACTGGCCTATAAGAACAAGGTATGCGAGAAATGCATCGCAAATGAATATGACATGGACGTGGATGCGCTGCGGGAGCGCATGGAGGATTACTTCGGGATGCGGCCATGCCAGGGGATATGAGGTGGCAGCTATGGAAAAAGGATATAACCTCTTGACCCAGAAGCTCCTGGCGGAGGGATATACAGCGGATGAACATCCTGACTATGTATACGTTGGGACCAGCTGCAGGGACAAGGATGACCCATTGCGTAACCTTAACGGCGGGTTTGAATATTACGGCTGGTATGTCAATGGCAAGACGTACAGAACCCCATGCGGGCTACAGTGCAAGGGATCGAGCTGCATGGCAGGCCCGTACAGAGGGGACATAGAATTCTCTTTCGAGAACGACATGGCGACGGTCAAATGTCCATACAACGATAAGGAGTGCGTGAAGAAGCATCCTTCGTTGCGTGACGCAGGGGTAGGGAGCATAAGCTCGCGGTGCAACGTGCACATGACCGATGAGGAATACTGCTATGAGGGCAGCGTGGAAGGGATACTGAAGCTGGAAGATGACCGGATGCAGAGGGAGAAGATAAGCTTCAACCTGATGCACCAGGGGCGCACTTGTGACAGGCATATGTTTTATGACGAAGAAAGAAAGACATGGCAGATGCGCTACAACCCATGCGAGTGCGCGAGGCTGGAATGTACAGGCAATTTCGGGAAGGTATTCGATGGCGGCCAGAACGTATGCCCTATCCTAGGGAGGCCTTTGGACAAAAAGAAAGGGAACGTATTCTACGACATCAAGGTCACTTCCCAATGCAGGGAGCTTGATGGGACGCTGTTCGAAGGCCAGGTATACACCCAGATAGAGAAAGGAGTGAGATTCCTCAAGCATGCTGTGAGCATGGACATCTGCCGGAACATAGTGAAGCTCTGCCGGGATAGGATAGAGAGCTACGTAAGGCTCAGCAGATACCATACGGAACTGTTCTTCGCAGAATACTATGGCAGGGTCTTTACAGTGGAGATAATGAACATCCGGGCAGAGCAGAGGGAGAGCCGGGACTTGATGCAGGATCTTCAGGACATCCGTGATGGGATTCAGATATTCCATGCTTCGGATGTAGAAAAACGGAAGAAGGAACATAAAAAGGAGAGGAGGGAGGAAGCGAAAGAAAAAAGGAAAAAGGCAATCGAGAAGAAGATATTGGAAACCGGATTCGGGAACCTGGAGCGGATAGACCAGAACAGGGCATATAAGCTCCTGGATCTTGACCGGATAGATGAGCTGGAAGCCATGAGGGAAGAGAACCTAAAAAAAGAACAGGAAAAGCCTGTGCAGATGAACATTTTCGACATGATGTGAGGGTACAAGGTGGAATATAGAAAGCAGAGAGGATGGGAAGGGGACATGATGCTACAGGGACAGATGAATCTGTTTGATTTTTCAGGAGGAATACAGGAATCGGAAATGCGACAGAAGAGTACTATAGACTTTTCTTGTTTTTCTACATTCCGAAGTGAAGCAGGGGGCGTGAGATACAGTGAGTGTACCGGAGACCATTGTTGTGAAGCATGCGAAGTATATCGAGTATTCTACGGAAAGTCAGATGAGTATCAGAGAGCGGGGAACAGATGGGGGAAATCGGTGGCGCTTGCAAAAGAACATTTTGGGGTGCCGACAGTACCAGAATATAGCGTGGCGGCATACTGATAAAATCTGACAGATGGTGGCTTACGGAGAAAGGGTGAAGAGAAATGAGATTGATTAATGCAGATGCTTTAATAGGGATACTTAGGCATGATATTGATTGCTACGATACCGGAAAACCGGATAATGAAATCTATATCAATGCGAAAGACGTGGAGAATATGATTAACGGACAGGCTACTGCCTTTGACGTGGATAAAGTTATGGAACAGATGGAGGAAAAGGTAAAATCTTATGATAATCCTGTAAGCTCTGACAGCAAATTCAGGAAATTTTGCCACGGGATTGCGACAGGATTCAGGTATGCAATAGAAATCGTGGAAGGAGGCTGGCTGGGTGATGAGTAGGGTATTACCGATTCTTTTTAACGGTGAGATGGTACAAGCTATCCTGGAGGGCAGGAAAACGGTTACACGGCAGAAGATTGATATCGACACCGCAAATCAATTTGATGTGGAGCATGGAGGAAAGTCTGTTGTAGCTTATATCAACCAGGAAACAGGGGACAGTTACGACCCGAAAGAAATTTGCAGGTATCAGCCTGGAGATATCCTGTATGTCCGGGAGACGTTCTGCTTTTGCCCTTGCTGGGACTGCGGGCTGAGCATGGAGGATGGGGCGTGCGCAGAGAGCGAAGCCTATGGCAAAGTCTATAACGCCAAACGCGCGGAATGGGGATGCTGGTGCTATAGGGCATCCTGTGACGTTGGGGAGGAGCCGTCCGTGGACACATGGCATCCGTCCATCCACATGCCGAAAGAGATAGCCCGCATCTGGCTCAAAGTCACGGACGTAAGGGTAGAGCGGCTGCACAAAATGGAGATAGGCGATTACAAGGCGGAAGGGATTCTGCCAGTCAGGCCAGAAGGCCTGAAAGGCTCCGGCTGCGACTGTGCATGGAAAAACGATGGATGCGAAGACCGTCCATGCAGTAACCGGGATGCCTATAATAATATGTGCTATCAACATGTATTTATTGATTTATGGGACAGTACTATAAAGTCCGCTGAACACGAGCTTTATGGCTGGCAGGCCAATCCCTGGGTATGGGTGATAGAGTTCGAGCGGTGCAGGAAGCCGGAGGTGGAAGAATGAGGAGAAAGCTGAGTAAGGCAGAGCGGCAGCAGGTGTACAAGAAATGTGCTGGACATTGCGCATACTGTGGGTGCGGGCTGGAATATAAGGCCATGCAGGTAGACCACATGAAGCCGCTGCACATCGGAGGGTTAGATGCCATGTCGAACATGCTGCCTGCCTGTAGGAGCTGCAACCATTATAAGGGCACCTTGGACGTGGAGGGATATAGGCGGTATCTTGCAGGGATATCACACAGGCTCATGAGGGACAGCATCCAATTCCGGACGGCCGTGAGGTTCGGGCTTGTACGGCATATGGGAGACGATGTGACATTCTATTTTGAGCGATGCGGAGAGGGAGAGCAGGAAAGCGAGGGATGATATGGCAATATTGAATTACACGACAACTGTGGACAGCTTCAAGACAGTATCGGAAATCGAATACATATTGATGAAACATAATGCGAAATCCATTATGAAGAATTACGATGGGGGAACCATCACAGGACTTTCCTTTCTCATAGACACAGGGCTGCAGCAGGTTCCTGTCCGTCTGCCAGTAAAGGTGGATGAATGTCTGAGGGTGCTGAAGAAGGAGAAGAGGGAGAACCCCAGGAAACAGATTAAGGATACCATGGATCAGGCGGAACGGGTGGCATGGCGTATCCTGAAAGACTGGGTGGAAGCACAGATGGCATTGCTGGACATCGAGATGGTAAAGTTCGAAGAGATATTTCTGCCATATATTGAGACGGGCAATGGCAGGACAATCTATGAACAATTGGAGGAACAGAGATTTTTGCTTGAGAGCTGAACAGATAGTAAAAATAGGAGGTATCTAAGGAGATTTTTTCATATGGTAGAGTTATATGCAATCCACTTACGCACAGGGAGCGCCATGCCGACTGGCGCATATGAAATCACCAGGAGGGGGAACAGGAGGCCGGTCACGAAGTTCTCGGAAGTCTATACGACTGATGCGGGAGAGCTTTCGCCAGAGCGATGGAGGATGGAACTGTCCAGAGCGATTGAGGCCGATAGAGAGTCGGATGTGCTGGAGGTAATCAAGGGGCATTGCAGAGAGCATTGTGCGTGGCTGCACAAGGAATCTGACATTCTGGATTATGCCATGGAAATTTTGGCGAGCAGGTCGTTCCTATGCGGGAAGGAATGCTGGAAGGATGTAGCGGACAAGGTAAAGGATAAGTATTTCTTTTTTGCATTTAAGGAGGGATAAGAGTGGAAGCGAGGATATGGCCGAGAGGGCCAAAGGAAAAAGGTGGATATGCCATGATGCCCATGAGAAAGAACATTCCAGTCGGCCGGGCTGGATGGGAACTTACACAATGCCCGGCATGTGGGTGTGAATGTTGGAAGACACCGCTTCTTTCGGTAGTGCTTCAGCAAGGAGCTGCTGCTCTATGTTCGGAATGTGCCCTGCGGAAAGGGGTAGAGGGCGGATGATGCGGTGCTCAATCTGTGGCAGGAGATTAAAGGACGCGAGGAGCAGGGAGCTTGGATATGGGCCGGTCTGCTATAAAAGGAAATTCGGAACCAACATGCATGCCAGCCGCAAAGCGGTCGAAGCACCCGTAGAGGAGAAGGACGACCAAGATTTGCCTGGGCAGATGTCCATGGATGACTATCTGCAGGTGCTGTCCAGACAATAGGAAAAGGAGAGCGCTTTCGCAACCCTCCAATGGACAGATAAGATTATATCATGATCCGGAAGGATTTTGAATAGGAAAAGGAGGGCCAAGCATGGAAAAAGTGGATGTCGGAAAGATCATGGCACTGCGGAGCGCAGGATGGGGGACGGATAGGATTACAGACATGCATGTGGAGCGGGAGGTGGTGGAAAAGGCAGCCGCCAGCTGTGCGGACGATGCTGGGATGGAGCTGGTGGAAGAAGGGGCAGATGCAGGCGGCGTAGGCCTGGCCATAATCGCCCTCACTCCGGAACAGCTGAAGGAAATCTATGAAAAGGCCGCCGATATCGGGGCGAAGGAGGCCCTGAGGAAGCTCGAACAGGAGCGGAAGAGGGAACGTGTGGACAGGACCGACCGTCGGCTTCGGAACACGAAGCTGCTCCTGCGGAACTACCATATGCTGAAGGAGCATGCGGAGAATTCCGTCTTCGGCCGGACGCAGATGGAGGAGTCCGCCCTGGACATCCTGGAGTCCATGATGTCGATGTACGATGATGATGTGGTCGTGGAGAGCATAAGGCGCAGCGCCACCAGGACGGCGGTCATAGTGTCCCATATAGAGACCATGTTCGCGCTGTATGAGGCATATTGCGACAAATCCCCTAACAGGGAGGCCGATATGAGGAGGTATGAGGTCATGTGGGATATGTACATGGCAGAGGACATCCTGTCAGCGAAGGAGATTGCACAGAAGCATCACATATCGGTCAGGAGCGTCTATGGGGATTTAAAAGTGGCAACGGAAAGGCTCTCAGCACTCATTTTCGGGGTGGACGGACTGAAGGTACGTTAGATCCTCCATTTGCAAAAAGTTTTCCTTGACTTTGCACTATAGATGTGAGAGAATGATATCTGCAAAATTCTGAATCAAACGTTCGAGGAAGTCTGGAGATGCTCCAGGCTTCCTTTTTTCATGCAGATTTTCCGAGAAAGGGGGACTGAAAGAGGAAGGCATGAAAGGCTCCTCCAGAAGAGAAAGGAGGAATGCTATATGAATTATGCTTTGGCAGTGCTGTTGGCCTATGCAGCGGTGATGATAGGCTCAACGGCAATCATGACAAAAAGGGAGGATAGTGTCGAAGGGTTCTGTGTCGGGAACAGGGATGCCGGATGGGGGCTTTCGGCGCTGAGCATAGCGGCGACATGGATCTGGGCACCGGCCCTGTTCACGTCCACAGAGAACGCCTACACGAAGGGCTTTGCAGGGCTCTTCTGGTTCCTGGTACCCAATGTCCTCTGCCTGGTCTTGTTCATTCCCTTTGCAAAGAGGATAAGGGAAGAGATGCCGGAGGGCATGACGCTGTCCGGCTACATGTATGGGAAATACCGCTCCAGGGCTGTGAGGAACGTCTATCTGTGCCAGCTGGGGGCGCTGTCGGCATTGTCCACCGGGGTGCAGCTGCTGGCAGGCAGCAAAATTTTGAGCATGCTTACCGGGATTCCGTTTGCCGCTATGACGGTGGTCATGGCAGTGATTGCGTTTTCCTATTCCCAGTTTTCCGGAATAAGGGCATCGATGCTGACGGATGCCATCCAGATGGCCTTCATGCTGGCCGCCAGCATCGGGTTCGCAGCTTTTGGCATGAAGAATGGCGGAGGGCTGGAAACGCTGCTCACGGGTCTAGGAGGGTCCACAGGGGATGCAGGACACCTGTTTTCGGAGAAAGGCCTAGAGATATTCCTCGGTTTTGGACTGCCGACCACGATTGGGCTCATATCAGGGCCCTTCGGAGACCAATGCTTCTGGCAGAGGGCTTTCTGTGTCAGAAAGGAGGGAATCGGCAGGGCATTCCTGATAGGGGCGCTGCTGTTCGGCATCGTCCCGCTGTCCATGGGAATCATTGGGTTCATTGGAGCTGGCATGGGATATGCCGCGGAGGATGTAGGGATAATCAATTTCGAGCTGATATGCGCTTTGTTCCCGTCATGGGCGATGATTCCATTTCTGGCCATGGTAATTTCAGGCCTGCTGTCCACTGTAGACAGCAACCTATGTGCGGCATCATCCCTTGCCACGGATATCTTTCAGGAAAAGACATTGGGAAAGACGAAGCTCTCCATGCTGTTCCTTCTGGCAGCCGGCATTGCCATAGCGAATATCCCAGGGCTGACGGTGACGCACCTGTTCCTGATGTATGGGACGCTCAGGGCGTCCACGCTGCTGCCGACGGTTCTTACCCTCAAAGGAGTAAGGCTGGCACCGCAGGGCATAGTGGCAGGAGTCATCTCTGCCATGCTGATTGGCCTGCCAGTGTTCGGATACGGGAATATAAAAGGGATTGCCATTTATAAAACGGTAGGCAGTCTCCTGACAGCCATCCTCTCGGGAACCGTGGCCCTTGCATTGAGCAGGAAGCGGGAGGTGGATTATGGATAACATGCTTGGAAGAAAGCAGCGGATTAAAAACTCAGACTGGATTGAGGCGCTGGAGAGGATTGAACAGGCAGTGAGCCGGAAAGAGCTGGAGCGGCTTGTGGACAAGACGGTGAAGGAGATTAAAAAGAAGACCAAAGGAAAGAAGGCCGCATACGCATGGAGCGGAGGAAAGGATTCCCTGGTTCTGGGGGAAATCTGCCGTATGGCGGGGATAGCCTCCTGTGTGCTCGTTATCTGCAATTTGGAGTACAAAGCGTTTATAGAATGGGTGGATGCTCATAAGCCTCCGGAATTGTCCATAATCAACACAGGACAGGACATGAAATGGTTGGCCGCCCATCCGCAGATGCTTTTCCCACAGGACAGCAAATATGCGTCTATGTGGTTCCAGATCGTTCAGCATAGAGGGCAGGCGAAATATTACAAAGAGAACCAGCTGGATATGATGCTTTTGGGACGCCGGCGGGCAGATGGGAACTATGTGGGAAGGGGAGACAATATCTATACCAACAATCAGGGCGTGACGAGATACAGCCCGCTCTCCGACTGGACACATGAACAGATGCTGGCATATATCCATTATCACAATCTGGAGATGCCGCCGATCTATGACTGGAAAAATGGGTATCTCTGCGGCACGCATCCATGGCCGGCAAGGCAGTGGACCGGAAGCGTGGAAAATGCCTGGGCAGAGATCTATGAGATAGACGGCTCTATCGTAACGGAGGCGGCAGAACATATACAGAGCGCAAAAGACTTTCTGGATAGTCTGAAATAAAATGTTTTCACTTGACAGCACTTGCAGGCAAATGTCCGCAATGGCTGTCAATTTTGCTATTTGCAGATGGCATATAGATCATGCGTTGCAGACGCTCCTACCAAATCAGTTTGGAGGATGCGGACATGAAAGTGGTAAAAATGAAATTGGCTGATCTGGTAAAGCCTGAGAAGAATGTCAGGATCCATACAGAGCAGCAGATCAAAGAATTTCGCCGGAGCGTGGAAATGTTCGGGCAGATCAGGCCGATTGTCGTGGATGAAAAGAATATCATTCTGGCAGGGAACGGCCTGTATGATACCCTCGTTGCGATGGGGAAGGACACAGCAGACGTGTACCGGTATGACAAACTCACTGAAAATCAGAAAAAGAAGCTGATGATCGCCGACAATAAGATTTTCAGCCTGGGGATTGAGAACCTGGAGACGTTGAACAGCTTTTTGGAGGACCTGCAGGGCGATCTGGATATTCCCGGATTTGATGAAGAAATACTGAAACAGATGGTATCAGAGGCTGAGGATATTACAAGCAAGCTTTCTGAATATGGAACCCTTGATGAAGATGAGATCCGGAGCATTAAGGAAGCGGCAGAGAAAAGGGACCAGCAGATGCAGGCCAGCCAGGGAGAGCAGCAGGCAGAACAGGCTCCGGCCGCAGTAGTGCAGCAGGAGCCAACGGCAGACAATGAAGATCCCACCGAGATAAGAAAATTTGTTATCTGCCCGAAATGTGGAGAAAAGATATGGCTATAAAAAGATGCCCGGCCAGCATCGATGTGGTGGAAGCTGCAAAAATCAGGATTCGGAATGTTTTCCGAAATGGTCTCCCGGTTTATATGTCTTTCAGCGGTGGGAAAGACAGCCTTTGTATGTCGCAGCTGGTGATGAACCTGATACAGATGGGCGAAATCAACCCGGCGCAGCTCATTGTGCAATTCATTGATGAAGAAGCTATTTTCCCGTGCATGGAGGAAAAGGTACGGGAATGGCGAAAAAAATTTATGTTAGTTGGAGCAAAGTTTGAGTGGTTCTGCCTTGAGGTGAAACACTACAACTGCTTTAATGAACTGTCCAACGATGAAACCTTTATCTGCTGGGACAGATATAAAAAGGATGTATGGGTAAGGCAGCCCCCATCATTCGCAATCCGGGATCATCCGCTCTTGCGGCCCCGCATAGATGCGTATCAGGATTTCCTGCCGCGACTATGCACAGCGGGGATTACCATAACCGGAATCCGTACGGCGGAATCCGTACAGCGCCTGCAAAATATCGCAGTAATGTTGAGAGCCGGAAAGTCCATGACGAATAAGCACCAGGTATTCCCAATCTATGACTGGACCAACAATGATGTATGGCTCTATCTACTGCGGGAAAAAGTGGATATTCCGGAGATATACCTGTTTTTGTGGCAGTCCGGGACAAAGAAGGGCCAGCTGAGGGTATCGCAGTTTTTCTCCATCGACACGGCCAAGAGCCTTGTGAAAATGAATGAGTATTATCCGGATCTGATGGAGCGGATCATCCGTAGGGAACCAAACGCTTATCTCGCTGCCCTCTATTGGGACAGTGAGATGTTCGGGAGAAATACCACAGCCAGAAAGCAGAATGAAAAGGGAAGTGCTGAAAAGGATTACAAAGCGGCACTTTTGGAGCTGTTCTCTGATATGGATGGCAATTTCCGGACGGAGCACAAGCGATATGTGGCAAATCGGTACCGCAACTTTTTTATGAGCGTCTCTGCTATTGCGGACAATAAGGATTGCAAGGCAATTTACGAAGGGCTTATATCGGGCGATCCGAAGCTACGTTCGTTCCGGGCGCTATACCAGAGGATTTACGGGAAATACATTACAGAAGCTAAGAAAAAGGAGGGGCTGCCGAATGGATAATAAGATTGCTGGTCCTCTGTCAACGCTCCGATGGGTAGACAGGGGGAATGTGAAACCGAATGACTACAACCCAAACAAAGTATCAAAACAGAACCTGGAACTGCTGAAGCAATCTATACTTGCCAATGGCTGGACCCTGCCGATTGTGGTAAGACCGGATTTTACGATTATTGACGGATTCCACAGATGGACGGTTGCCGGGGAAGAGCCTCTGGTTTCCATGCTGGACGGGAAAGTGCCGGTGGTAATTGTGGATCATAAGGATAAGGCAGGGAATATCTATGGAACTGTTACCCATAACCGGGCGAGAGGTACGCATCTGCTGGGGCCCATGAAAGCAATTGTTAAGGAGTTGATGGCAGAGGGGAAATCCGTGGAAGAGATTGGAAAGCAGCTGGGAATGAGGCCGGAGGAAATTTTCCGGCTTTCAGAGTTTTCCAAAGAAGACTTTCTGAAAATGATGATCAAGACGGATCAGGGGTTCTCGAAAGCGGAGTTTATAACGAAGATTTAATGTTAAATCAATTGGTATCCGTATGACGCAACAACGAGGGAGTGCATTGCCTCCCTCTGTTTTTATGAAAACAAAACAAATAGCGAGGTGGTGATGAATGGCAAGAGCAAGAAGCCCAAGCAGTATTGAAGCAGAAAAGCTATACCAGGATGGGATGAAACTGGTTGATATTGCGAAGAAAATCGGCGTACCGGACAGCACTGTCCGCAGGTGGAAATCTACCCAAAGATGGGATGAAAATAAAAGCAAACAGAGTAAAAAAAAGAAACCGAACGCTCGGATAAAAAGAAACCGAACGCTCGGAAACCAAAAGGAGCGCCGAGAGGGAATAAGAATGCTGCTGGCCACGCCCCATCTACCCCTAAAAGAAATAAAAATGCAGAAACACATGGATCCTATTCCAAGGTATACTGGGATACCCTGGACGATGAAGAACTGGGCATGATTGAAAGTATGGGGGATTCCGAGGAAGAACACCTGCTTATGCAGCTGCAAATGTTCTCCATACGGGAACGCCGTCTGATGCAGAGGATCAAGCACTACCGAGAGCTGGAAGCGGAGAACCATGGGCTATCCGTAAAAGCGGCATCCAAGACCAAAAAGGTGGAGGATGTGA
Source organism: Acetatifactor aquisgranensis (assembly GCF_943193215.1). Taxonomy (NCBI): domain Bacteria; kingdom Bacillati; phylum Bacillota; class Clostridia; order Lachnospirales; family Lachnospiraceae; genus Acetatifactor; species Acetatifactor aquisgranensis. The sequence goes on from NZ_CALPDH010000003.1 coordinate 226,186, forward strand.
CAGATTTTGACGGGGAGAGTGTTGGTGCCGGAAAATATAAGAAGGTAACAGAAACCAGTGTTACCCATACGGAAGCTGTCATGAACAGCATAATGGCCCTGGAGGCTGAATTAACCAAAGTGCAGAGGGCAAAGACGAAGGCTATAGAGGCGTTGTCGAGACTCAGGACGGAGAGCCAAAAGCTGGAGAATGAAGAGGCCGGCAATGATATTGTGAAGACCTGGGCCCAAAAAGTTTTAGAGGCAAGGAGGCAGCGGGATGAAAAATGAAAAATGGCTTGAAGAATTCCTTGATGAAAGCATCCCGCTGTGGCGAGGCAATCCGGTTTTATTTATGCGCGAGGTATTGCTGTTTGAACCGGATGATTGGCAGATCGAGGTGGCCTATGATTTGAGGGATTATCCGAGAGTGTCAGTCAAATCAGGGCAAGGTGTCGGGAAAACCGGTGAGGAAGCGGCACTGCTTCTTTGGTTCCTGGTCTGCTTCCCATATCCGCGCATCGTCGCCACGGCTCCCACAAAGCAGCAGCTCCACGACGTGCTGTGGTCGGAGGTGGACAAGTGGATGAACAACTCCCCGCTGCTCCCCATGCTGCTCAAATGGACGAAGACATATGTCTACATGATTGGATATGAGAAGCGCTGGTTCGCGGTGGCTAGGACGGCGACGAAGCCGGAGAACATGCAGGGGTTCCACGAGGACAACATGCTCTTCATCGTAGACGAGGCATCCGGCGTGGCGGATCCGATCATGGAGGCAATCACCGGCACGCTGGCCGGAGCCAACAACAAGCTCCTGCTGATGGGCAATCCTACGAAGACCAGCGGCACCTTCTATGAGAGCCATACGGTGGACCATGCGCTGTACCGGTGCCATACCGTGAACGCGGAGACCAGCGGGCGCACCAATAAAGAGAACATAGCGGCCATGAAGCGGAAGTATGGGGAGAACAGCAATGTGGTCCGCGTCCGCGTATACGGCGAGTTCCCGGAGCAGGAGGACGATGTGTTCATCCCAATCGCGTTCCTGGAGCAGAGCACCAGGACGGAGATGTCGGATGCTACAGCCAAGGCGTTCGGGATGTTCCGGGACAGCGCAGGAAACCTCCAGCCGGTGGATGTGAGCGGCGTGGAGCGGATAGAGATAGGCTGCGATGTGGCCCGCTATGGCGATGACAAGACCTGCATCGGATACCGGGTGAACGAGGTCGTCCGGTTCTATAAGAAGTACAATGGCAAGGCCACGACCTGGACGGCCAGCATGATAGCAAAGCTTTATAAGGAATTGAAGCAGCGGTTCCGGTTCCAGGGGCAGATTGGCATCAAGGTGGATGACGGAGGCGTCGGCGGCGGTGTCGTTGACCAGTTGAGGAACTGGAAGCGGTCCGACCCAGCGGCGTTCGGGGACATGGCCATCCTGGCCGTAAATTTCGGGGTGCCAATCAAGCATCGCCATTATGCGGATTCGACCACCTACATGATGGGGGTGGTAAGGGACTTGATTGCGCCTTATGACGACTATGGGCGGCCCCATGCTCCGGAGGTCATACTGCCGGATGACGGAGACCTTATCGGCCAATTGTCATGTCGGAAATTCGAGTTCTGCAGCAATGGCAAGCAGAAGGTGGAGAGCAAGCAGGAGATGAAGGACAGGGGGCTGTCCTCCCCTGACGAAGGGGACTGTATTCTGCTGGTGTGCCTGCCAATGAGCTATAAAAAGAAAGGAGGCAAGGGCTGATGGGCGAAGGGAAGAAGCCTACGGCGAAGATAGATGTAAAGATAGTGAAATCGTCCTGCATGGACGCGACGACCGTATTCTATGAACAGAGAGTGGCGAAGTCAGATAAGGGAGAGCAGATGGATCCATCCATGCAGACATCCGCTTCCGACTGGATACCCCATCCGGTGGACATGCGGGGCTTGAAAGCTTTGGTGGACAATTCCACCATCCTCCCACAGTGCATCAGAGCCTATAAGAGCAATATTGCGGGCTTCGGCATCTCCGTGAGGTATATGGAAGACTACGATGCGGAGACGGCGGAGATGAAAGCGGAGTGGGACGCGCTACAGAAAATCATCGCCCTGCTCAATATGGACATGCAGACCAAGGAAGTGTTCGAGAACGTCATCCGTGACAGGGAGACCTATGGGATAGCCTACTGCGAGGTCATCAGGAACCAGATGCAGGAGGTGGCGGAGCTGCAGTTCATCGTTGATACGCCCTCCATCGACATGACCTATCCGCTCCAGCCTTATGTGGACATCCAGTATTTCTATAAAGGGGAGGTGATCCCCCGGAAGAAGAAGTTCCGTAAGTTCCGGCAGAACGTAGGCGGCAAGACGGTGTATTTCAAGGAGTTCGGGGATCCCCGCATCATGGACAAGCGGGACGGGAAGTACATGGGCGAGTCGGACGAAGCCATAGGGATAGATGACCAGGCCAACGAGATCATCGAGTTCCGGATTGGAAGCATGCCTTACGGCGAGGTCCGCTGGATAGGCCAGGTGCTGACCGTGGACGGGAACCGGCGGGCAGAGGTGCTGAACAACAGCTATTTCCGGCATGGGCGGCACACGCCTCTCATGATTCTGGTCAAAGGCGGCACGTTGTCGGATTCGGCGTTCTCCAAGCTGAAGGAGTACATGGCGGGCATCGAGGGGGAGAGCGGCCAGCATTCCTTTCTTGTTCTGGAGACGGATACGCTGGAGACGACGGCGGCATTCACGAGTCAAGAGAAGCCGGAGGTGGAAATCAAAGACCTTGCCACAATCCTACAGAAGGACGAGCTGTTCCAGGAGTATCAGGAGAACGGCAGGAAGAAGACCCAGTCCGCATTCCTGCTCCCGGATTTGTATGTGGGATATACCACGGACTTCAACCGGGCGACGGCGCAGACGGCCATGGAGGTCACCGAGAAGCAGGTGTTCCAGCCGGAGAGGGCGTCTCTGGCCTGGGCGGTGAACCAGAAGCTGCTGAATGGCTACGGCTTCCATTATGTGGAGGTGCGGTTCGATGAACCGGACATCACCAACCCTGACGACATCCAGAAGATGCTGAACATCACGGAGCGGGCCGGAGGCCTGACGCCCAACACGGCGAAGGAGCTCACGTATAAAGTGCTTGGGAAGGACGGCTGTGAGGACTATGATGGAGGCTGGGGCGACATCCCGCTAGCATGTTCGAGGACGCTCTCACAGGGGCAGCAGGCAAATTCTGGGTTCGGGACAATGGTCGAACCGCCATCGCAGAAAAACGCGCCTACAGGCCAAGATAGCGGGCCTCAGAAAGCAGCCAGAGGAGTCTCGGATGAAGAGATGGAGCAGCTTGACGGCCAGATTCAGAAGGCGGCTTCATTTGATGAGGACATCGTGCCGGTCATGCTGGAGATACGGAAGGCGCTGAATGGGTACCGGGAAAAGGCAGGTGGGTGACATGCTGGAACAGCCGTTATATTATAAGATGATTGCGGAAGCCGTCATATCCAATGCAGACGGCATCCTGGGAGCGATAGACAGGTACCTTGCCAAGGCGGATGAGGACATGGCGGATACGCTGGCAGACGAGGGCTTTGCTGAGGCGGAGGAGACTGTCGAGGCAATCAATTCCCTTCAGGAGGATGTGGCGGAAGCGCTCCAGAACCAGACAGAAGAATTCGTGGCAGCGCTGGAGGACGCACCAGAGGGCGACTGGGAGAAAGCGCAAGAGAATGTCGCTGGGATGTTGGAGGATGACGACATCGCCGAACGCATCGAGGAGGTTGCCATGGTGATGCTCGAGTCTGAGGTTCCCAAACTGGCCACGGTCTACATAAAGGAGACCGATGGGGAGCTGGTGGTCGATGCCATACGGAAGAGGACAGAAAGCTGGTTTGCATCCTGGAGCGCGGAGCTTGGGAGGCTGATGCGCATCAGCACCCATAAGGAAATTACTGACGTCATCAAGAGGACCATAGACGAAGGTGAGAGCATGCAGGAGCTGACGCGGAAGATTATGGATGGGGGCTGGCGTAACGAATATTATAAGGCCAGGAGGGTGGCCGTTACCGAAGTGCTCCGGGCCCATTCGGTGGCCAGGGAAGAGGCGGTTCAGCAGAGCCCGTCCACCGACCGGAAGGAGTGGAGGCACACTGGGGCGCATAAGAACAAGCCGCGTCCCAACCATGTGGACATGGATGGCCAGATTGTCCCAAAGAATCAGCCATTCGTACTGAAAGGGAAGGATGGCAAGACATATTATCCTGAGTATCCAAGAGACCGCTGTCTTCCACCAGGCGAGAGCGTGAACTGCCATTGCATCCACAGAGGGGTAGCCGCCGATGATGCCATAGGCATGAGCCTGGAAGAGCGCAGGCGGCTGCAGCAGAAATACATAGAGGAGGACGATGCCGCATGGAAGAAGGAGATGGATGAGCAGAATAAGGCGAAGGCCGGAATCACCCCTTATTCCACCCTTGAGAACTTCAAGGGGAAGACGCGGGAGGAACAGGTCAAGTACTTGGGGAAGACCAAGATGGCCCTTTATGATGCCGGATTGATTGACAGCGATGAAGTGCTGTCGAAAGTCAAGAAGACCTCATTGCAGAAACTGCGGGAAGATGGTATATTTACTGTAAGCAGTTCCGCTTTGAAGCATTCCACGGTGGGGGATTTCACCAACCTAAGAAATCCCAAGAAGCCCGCTGGGGGAAACAACGGTGGTAGGATGAAGGGCGGCGGCCATTCACAGGCAAATCTCGATGAACTTGCGAGTCGTGGGACTGCGTACAGTATTGAAAAGACATATGATAATGGTGTCCGCATAGGCGGGGTGGCAAACCATAAGGAACCTGAGAAACGACTGGATCAGTCAGGGCAGTCATGGTTCCCTGAAAGCTGGGATTCCGAAAAGATAACCGTGGCAGGAACGTATACCGCAAACAGGCCAGCAAAGACAAAGAAGCTTTATGGTGAAGCTGGAGAAGTCATAGGGTATAATTTTTACCAGGAATACGATGGGGTGACGGTCGGAGTCTTCACTGATGGCGAGCGCAATATCAGTACAGTATTTCCTGATGGACTGCAGCGGGATATTGAAGGAGATGGATGGGATGGATACGAATAGGATTGAAGCTCTTGTTGAATCACTTCGGACAGGTGATGGCTGGATGCTATATGAAATCGATAGTGACAAGTACTTTGTAAATCCCCTTATGGAAGCGTTCGGGGATGATGTGGATGAAATCCTTGTTTATCTGAATGAAATGGATGTAGATGACCTGGATGAGATTGAGGGGATTTTTGAGGACATCTACGGAAAATTCATGACAGAGGAAGTATGGGAAGCCCTTGAAAAGCTGGAAGAGAAAATCGACAGGGAGTCCACAAGGATGAAGGAGTTCAGAAAAAGGGAGAGCGAGAGAAAGGCCGGGGCGCTGGCCGAATGAACTGCGGGGATTGAAATAGCATAGGGGACAGAGAGAGGCATCCGGAAAGGGTGCCTTTTTGCTGCGCATTTTGGAAGGAGGTAAGGGATTATGCCGCGGATTGCGAAAGCATACGCAATTACAGACGCAAAGATCAGCTTTGTGTCCCTGGTGGGCAAGGCTGCGAACAAGAAGCAGTTCCTGATCACCAAATCGGAGGATGGGGCCGCAAATTTCGCAACATTTGGCCGGATTCTGAAGGCCGATGCGGACAGCCACTTTGTGACGGGAATCGTGTATGAGCCTATGGTGGAGGACAGCCAGGGGAACTACATGACCGAGGAGGAAATCACGAAGGCGGCCTATTGGTTCGCCAAGAACGGCAACCAGGTGGACCTGCAGCACTGCTTTGAGAAATGTGACGGCGCTGCTGTGGTGGAGTCCTATGTGGCGAAGTGCGACATGGAGATTGATGGGGAGGCCATCAAAAAGGGGACATGGTTGATGACCATGGAAATCAGCGATGCCGGTGTCTGGGAGTCCATCCAGAAAGGGGAGATTACAGGCTTCTCCATGGGAGGGGTGGGCGTGTACTCGGAGGAGGACGTGGCGCTGCCGGTAGAGAAACAGGAGGAGCCGAAGGGCCTGTTCCGGCGGCTGGCCAAGGCCATGGGATTTGACGTGGTGGAGAAAGGGGCCGTGAAGACCAACTTCCAGCGCAGGGTCAAGGAAGACAACTTCTATTCCGCCTGGTATGCGCTCAGGAGCACGCTGGAAGGGAACTTCTATAATCCGGACACAGGCATGTGGGAGTGGGGCTACAACTCCGATGAAGGCGCCATCCGGGAGGCATTGGAGGATTTCAACGATATCGTCACGCAGCTCCTCACATCGGACGGAAGCATCGTGAAGTCCCTGGAAAAGGCAGCAGAGGCAGCCCCCGCGACCGTCCTTAAGCAGGGAAAGAGCCTCAGCGCAAAGAATCTAAGTGCTATCAAAGGCATTTATGATACGCTCGGTTCATTCCTGGCAGATTTCCAGGAGGAACCAACGGAAACAAATAATGTTCAGAAGGAGGATGTTGACATGACAAGTGATGAAGTAAAGGCAGTGGTGGCTGAAGAAGTGAAAAAGGCCATGGATCCCGTTGTGGAGCAGCTGAAAGCGATCGCCCCGGTAACTAAGGGGGATGGGGAGGGCGGAAGCGAACCTCCGACACCTGAAAGTGCAGCGCCCGCCGGAGATATGTCGGCAGATACGGTCGCAAAGATGGTAGGGGAAGAGGTCAAGAAGGCTCTGGAACCTGTGATGAAAGCTCTGGAACCTGTGATGAAGAGCAGGGCGATCCCCGGCAATCTCAATGATGCGGCGGGGGCTGTTGAAAAGCAGGAAGAGCATTTCCTGCATGGCATTGTTTAAAGAGAAAAGGAGGAGAGAACACTATGCCTACTAATGCACAGATTATTAAGAACACAATAACAACTGATTCGGTCTCACACGGCCTGCTTACCCCGTATCAGGCTAAGAAGTTTTTGGTGCAGACCTTTGAGGCCACGCCTTTCCAGCAGGCTATCCGGCATGTGACACGGACGGAAAAGTCAGGCGAGATTGACAAGATCGGTATCGGTCACAGACTGCTCCGCCCGAAGGTTGAGAATACATTTGACGGCGTGACCGCAAGCCCCACATTCGGAGTAGTCAAATATGCCTGCGAAGCGACAAGGCTTGACTGGGACATTACCAACGAAACTCTGCGGCAGAATATCGAGGGCGAAAACATGGACGATGTCGTGACCAATCTCATGACAAAGCAGGTCGGTGTTGATTCGGAAGATCTTCTGCTCAATGGAGAGGAAAACGCAGCTGAGGCAGAAGCCTTTTCCGCCAGTGCGGCTTATAAGGCGGGGGACTGCGTAACAGAGGCCGGTGGCTTATACCGCTTTCGGGTAAATCACGCTGCTGGGGCATGGAACGCATCAGAGGTTGAGCGGATCGGGGATGCTACAGACAAGGTATTTCTTGGTCAGAATGACGGCATCATTAAGGCTCTCGGCAATGGACACATCATTGATGTCTCTGGAGCCACAGAAATGGATCTCGAAATGTTCTATAAGGCAGTGGCCTCCATGCCCACCAGGTTCAATGACGGAACGCTTCGCTGGATGATGAGTCCGACCAGGGCACAGCAGTGGGAACTGTTTCTGCTCAACAAGATTATTGATGCCGGAGGCGCCGTTCCTGAGAGCTTGTATAAAAGCCCTGTTGGCATTCCTTCTATGGGCGTTCCGATGATGCCGGATAATACGGTCATTCTTTCCAATCCGAAGAATTTTGTCCAGGTTAACACCTACGCAATGAAGATTCGGAAAGATGAATCCTCTGTAGAGGCAATCCGGAAGGATAAGAAATTTTATGTGATCCACTTCGACTTCGATGCGATCATTGAGGAAATCGAGGCCACGGCAATGATTACAAACCTTCCAGCACTTCTTACGGAACTTTCATAAGGGAGGTAGCACTATGAAAAAAGTATGTTTGAAGACAGGGCTTTCCTATGTCGCCAAAGGCATTTCATGCACGAAAGGAAAAATTGTGGATGTCGAGGATGATGTCGCTGAAAGGCTTATGAAAACCGGCAGATTTGAGATCGTAGATGCGGCGCCCATGGATCCCGAATCTGTGGCTCCGGAGGGTAAATCCGCCAATATAACTTCGATGAAGAAAGATGAGCTGATTGCATTTGCAGAGGCTCAGGGTATCGATGTTTCGGACTGCAAGAACAATGAAGAGCGGATCCAGCGGATTCAGAGTGAAATGGACATAAATGCTTTTGCGCGGCTGGCTTCCGAAGAATAGGAGGGAGCATGAAAAGACCTTGGATAGAACCCCAACAGATTCGGGATTACACGTCATCTCCAAAGGTCGAGGCCAGAACTGACACCCAGCTCGCTTATGATATAGCCAGAGCAGAAAAATATGTAATTTTCCATACACACAACAATTTTGATTCAAAGGAATATGAGAGCGGGCTGCCATCGGATGTGACGATGGCAGTCATCCTTCTTGCAGAGGCCTATGCGAAGCAGGCGATAGTGCAGAGAGAGGGAGCACTGAGTTCAGAGACATTTGACGATTATTCATATACCGTTGATGTGGGAGCGGATATTGCAGACAGCCTGGGGCTTGGCGCAATGCTGGAGGAATATGTTCTGCCGGAAGATCATGGTAAAGTGGTTATGAAACTGCGGAAGCTGTAGGAGGTGCCGGATGTCGTTTGAAAATTTGCTGGATCACAAGTGCGCTATTTACCATATGAAAAAAGATGGGAAGAATCTTGGATACGGGATAGCCGGGGAGGCGTTTTCCTATCCTGTGGAACCGGATGTGACTGATGTGCCATGCCATTTTAATGTATCTGACACAGGTACTATGGAGCAGACAGAGGATGCCAACGAATATATCGTGGTTGGAAAGCTGAATCTGCCGTATGGGACAGACGTCCGGGTAAATGATAAAATTATCGATTTGGGCAGCGGGATTTCCTATTATGCGGAAATTCCGAGGAATATCCGGGATCATCATATAATTGTGCAGATCCAGCGGAAAGGGAAGGTCAAGGGGGCGATGTAGTGGCAGGAAAGTATGTGAGAATAGATGCCACAGAACTGAGGCGGTTTGTAGAAAGGTTGAATCAGGCTGGGCGTGGCAAAGAATTTGAAAAGGAACTCTCCCGATTTTTGGATGCTATTGCGGTGGAGTTCCTTTCTTATGTGCAGGATTTCATCATACAGGCCGGTTCGGTAGATACTCGGCTGCTTTTGAATAGCTTTCAGAAAAACGGCGAGGGAAGCGTTTTTATCGCCCAAGAAGGCGGTCTGCAGATAGAAGTAGGCACCAATGTGGAGTATGCGTCTTTTGTGAATGACGGGCACTGGCTGAATCCGAAAGGTGTTGATATGCGGTGGGTGCCCGGGGAGTGGCAGGGAGAGAGGTTTATATATCAACCTGGAGCCAAAACCGGTATGCTGTTAAAGCAGAAATGGATAGAGGGCAGCCATTACTTTGATGATGCCATAAGGCTCATGGAGAGGATGGCCCCGCAGTTCATGGAGCGGAAGATGCAGCAATGGTTAGAGCAATATTTTTCGGATTTTGTATAGTTTGTGAGGTGAGGATATGCTGGAATATGAGGTTGCGGCCATTTACTATTTTGTGGCCGGTATCATCACGGCGCAGCCATATTTTGAGGAAGTGCCGTTGGATATGCTACTCCCCTGCGTGTTCTATCCTACTCCGGCCCCGGCGGCATCAGGGTTTTCAGTAAACGCTTTTATGACCGAGTTTGCCATGTATATCAAATTTATGGATCATTCTACAATGGCAGCTTATGAAATGGGTGAAAAGGTATTGCAGGCGATTATGGGAAACCGAAGGAAAGTGCCGCTGGTGGATGAAGCTGGAAAACTGACCGGCAAGAATTTCCGTGTAAATATGCCGAAACTCAAAAAAATTGAGAATGGCGTGTATCAGCTGGAATTATCATGGAACCGCCACACTCGGTATAATGCGAAGGAAGTTACTCTTGCCAGAGATATATTTATGAATGGGTTACCAATAGGGAAGGAGGATTGACATGCCTAAAGGGAAAATCGCCGATGAAACTGCGGCGAATCAGGCAGTAGAAGAGTCTGAAAAAGTTTCTGATCAAAGAAAATTCCCGTATGAAGTGCTGAAAGAAAGCTGTATGAAACTGTTTCGTGTAACATCCAGCACCTTCATCGGGGCAACTGTCGGTAGGGAAAATGGATCATATTCCATCGCAGAGATGCGGATTATTATCGATGAATGGTTAAAGAAGGAGGTAAAAAAATAATGGCTGGTGGAAATTTTGACATCAACGTGGGAAAAACCAGACCGGGAACCTACGTCAATGTAAAGTCCAAAAGGCAGCAGAAAGCAAAGGGTTCTACCCGTGGCATTGCGGTAATCCCCTTTGTTGGATATGACTGGGGGCCGAATGGGGAGTTTATCAAGCTGTCGGTGGATTCCCCGGATGCGTACCTGCATAAGCTTGGCAGAAGCGTTTATGATGCAAACGATTTTATGCTGATGGTGCGCGAGATCTTTAAGAATGCGGTTACCTGTTATGTCTATATTGTCAATACCGGTATCGCAGCGAAAGCAACCACAGAGGACGGCTTGACGGTAACAGCGGCATATCCTGGTGCCAGAGGGAATGATATTTCCGTTGTATCCACAGAGAATGTGCTGGGAGGGTTTGATGTAACTGTTTATATGGGCACGGAGAAGGTGGAGATTTATGAGGGAGTGAAAACCTTTGGGGATTTGGTTGCGGCATCCGTGGGTAAGTATGTTACTTTTAAGGCGACTACCGGAGAAACCGATTTGAAAGCAATCGCATCTTTGCGGCTGGCGGGTGGAGACAATGGGACAACGGAGAACTCTGCCGTTACCAGTTTCCTGGATAAGGTGGAAAAAATCCGGTGGAATACCATGTGCTTCCCGATCACGGAAACTACTTTGCAGACAGTGTGTATCGCCAAAATCAAAATGCTGCGTAATAGTGTCGGCAAATATGTGCAGGCGGTTCTTCCGAACTGCAAAGCCGATTTCGAGGGCATTATCAATGTGACAAATTCTGTGATCCTGGATGACGGGACAGAAAGCGGCAAGCAGCTCACGGTTGCCCAGGCGTGTGCATGGGTGGCAGGAGCAACGGCGGGAGCCTCCAAGACACAGTCCAACACTTATGTGGAGTACACAGGGGCGATTGACATTGTTGGCGTGAAGTCCAACGAGGAGGCAATCGAGGCGATCAAAAATGGAGAGTTCTTCTTTTCCCGTTCTGACGAAGATAAAATTGTTGTCGAATATGATATCAATTCTCTTCACAACTTTACCACGGATCGGACTTCCGATTATGCGAAAAACCGTGTTATCCGTGTGTATGATTCCTTTGCGGAGGATCTGCGCCTGAACTTCCCGCCGAACAAATTCAATAATGATCCGGATGGGTGGCTCATTATGGAGGGGTTGGGCCGGGAGCTGCTTAATTCCTATGGCCCGGTATCCGATGGAGGGGACGGCTCGATCATGAATATCAATCTGGAGGAAGATTTTTATGTGGACCAGAGCCGCAGCCAGGGGGATGAAACTTTTTTCAATGTCGGCCTGCATGCGGTAGATTCCGCCGAGAAACTGTATTTTTCTGTTTCCACACGATAGAAGGAGGTGTAATAAGATATGTCAGAAAATATCAAGCCGCTTAGCGCCGTGGAAGGCAAGGCATATATCAATGGCATAGAGGTAATGGATTCTGTAAAAATGACAATCCGCTTCGTACCAAAGGTGGCGAATTACCGTATTGTCGGGAAGAAGGGAACACACCGGCGCTGGGTAGGCTACGACATAACCGGCACGCTGGATGAATACAAGACCACTGCCCGGTATGAACGGATTGTAAAGGAATACATTTCCAACGGGAAGACGCCGGAGTTTACGTTCCAGGGAATCCGCACGGATCCGGATTCGGACTACTATGAAACGGTAGGAAGCGAATCTGTAACCGTAACCGGCGCCGTGATCACTGGCGAGATTCCGTTATTGGATATCGATACCGATGGAGAGTTGGTTAAGGAATCCATTGCTTTCGGAGCGCGGAATGTGGTGTAAGTAAAAAAGGCAGGGGAGGCTTTGTATGTGCCTTTTCCTGCCTGCTTTTTTGCAAAACAGTGGTTAACCCGTCGATAGGCTTTAAATCATGCTACAGGTCAAGATAGAGGCCCGTAGCAATAAATCAGGAGGATGCACTATGGCAAACAAGAACTTGAAGTATTTTATGAGAGAAGAATCCAGACAGGAGCAGATCTTTCAGGTCCCGGCGCCGGCCCGATTTGTGGATGAAAATGGCAAGGTCGTGCAGATGGAGGTCAAAAAGCTGCATAATGACACCATCGCCAAGATCAACGACATGTATAAGTCCCGTACCCCCATGAAAGATAAAAAAGGGAATTATATCGTACAGAATGGCGAGGTGGTGTTCAAGACCGAGAAAGACAGCGTGAAAGCAACCCGCCACATCATCGTGGAGGCGCTGGTCTATCCGGATTTGAAGGATCCGGAACTTATGAAGTATTATGACTGTGTTGACATTACCGATATGCCGCTGAAGGTCTTCCCGGATAATGACGAGCTTGGGTATGTAACCAGAAAGGTCCTGGAGGTTCTGGGACTGACGGATGCGGCAGAGAGCAACGAGCAGGAGGTAGAGGACGCAAAAAACTGATAAAGAGCAGGGGGACGGACGGTTACTGGGCACATCGGCTGTGGCAAAGGCATAATCTCCGCCCGGAGGAATTTGATGCCATGCCACAGAAAACGAAGTGCTTTTTTATTGCATCTGAAATAATTGAGGATGAATCCCCCTGCCGTAGAGATTCACTATATCGCAGAATGGAAAGGAGGCGGTAGATATGGCTGGATTATCTGTAATTTTCAGGGCTGTTGATGAAATCAGTTCAAGGTTTGATGCTATGGTCAGTGCCGGTACCAGGGCGCTGGATTCCTTTGACCGGATTGGAGCTGCCGCCGATTCTTCCTATGATGTGATTTCGGAAGGAGCTGCCGGCGCTGCGGATGCCATGGAGCGGGCAGCATCTGCTACAGATTACTGGACCGACAGGATAGGCAATTATGACCGGGAAGCAATGCAGGCCATCTATTCTATAGAGGAACTTGTGGAAATGGGCTATATGTCGGAGGAAGCATTAAACCATTTGGGGGATGCCTTGGACGATGCAGCGGATGACCTGGAAGACTTTGGGGATGAAGCCGAGGACGCAGGGGATGATGCAGAAGATTTTGGGGAACGTTCGCAAAGTGCAGTAGAAGGGCTGGATAAACTATTGGCTACTGTCGGGATTGTTGCGGCATTAACAGCAATCGGCAACGCTTTTATGGGCTGCTCCCAGGCGGCGGCAGAGTTTGAAACGAATGTGGCCATGGTATCCACGGTTGCTGACACAACAGTATTGTCTGCCGGTGAGTTATCTGCGCAAATATCAGATCTTTCCATGGATACGGCGAGGAATGTGAATGAATTGGCAGATGCGTCCTATAATGCCATATCCGCAGGTGTAGCAACGGAAGCCGCAGTGGCAACCGTGGGGGAGGCTTCAAAGCTGGCAACTGCCGGCTTTACATCCTCTTCATCGGCTTTATCCGTGCTGACAACCACGTTGAACGCATACGGGCTGGAGGCCTCCGAAGTTACTAATATTTCCGACAGTCTGGTTACATCCCAAAACCTGGGTGTCCTGACAATAGATCAAATGGCAAGCAGTATGGGAAAGGCAATCAGTACCGCATCGGCTTACTCGGTGGATCTTTACAATTTGGAATCAGGATATATCAGCCTGACGAAAGCCGGTATCAGTGTGGAGGAATCCACAACCTATATATCCAGCATGTTTAATGAGCTGGGCAGCGCCGGCTCCAATGTGGCTACTATCATCACGGAAGAAACTGGTATGTCTTTTGGGCAGCTGATGAATGCAGGGTATAGTTTGGCAGATGTGCTTGATATTGTGTATGAGAGCGCCGGGCGGGACGGTGAGGCAATGATGAACCTTTGGGGCAGCGCCGAGGCTGGAAAGGCGGCAAATGCTATTATCAACCAGGGGCTGGATACTTTTAATTCCAACCTGGAGAAGCTGGCGAATTCTGCCGGGACTACCCAGGCAGCATACGAGGCAATGACGAATACCACTGCTTTCAGCACGGAGAGGATGGAGAACAGCTTCAATAATCTGTCTATTGCCATCGGGGATGACCTGAATCCGGTAATAAGCCAATTTCAGAATGGGATTGCGGATGTTACAGACGGATTTACAAAGCTGATCAATGAACATCCGGCAATTACTGCTGTCCTGACCGGCATTGTTGTTGGTGTGGGAGCCGTTACGCTGGCGATAACTGCATATATCGCTGTTACGAAGATTGCAGCGGTGGCAAGAGCGGCCCTCGGGACTACCATGACAGTCGCGCTCGGTCCTATTATGCTTGTTGTGGCTGCGATAGCTGCCGTAACCGCTGCCGTTATATACATGGCAAATGCCGAGGATGAAGCGGAAAAAGCACAGGCTTCCCTGACAGCATCTTCCCAGGAGATGGCTGACGAACTAGAAAATTTGCAAGAGCAGTATGATGCGCTTGCGGAGGCCGGAGCGGCTGATACGGTGGAGGCATATCAGCTGAAAAACCAGATTGATGAACTGTCTGAAGCGTTCGAGAATAATAAACAAACCATAGGGGACTTGATTGCATATAATGAGCAGCTCAAGACCACGCTGGATGAAATAGCGAATACCTATGATGAAACCGTGGATTCGATAGACCAGAGTGAATCGGATTCCAAATCACTGATTGCGCAGCTGGTGGCCATGTCGGAGAGTACGGATCTGTCGGGCGGCCAGCTGGAAATCATGCAGAACATCGTGGACCGACTGAATGGTTCCTATGAGGGACTGAACCTGACGCTTGATGAAACTAATGGGAAACTGAATATGTCCGTGGAGGATTTGTGGGCTGTAGTTTCGGAATCAGCAGAGCAGGAACGGGCGCAGGCTAATATGGATAAACTGATTGGCTATCTCGAACAATATCAGGAGGCTCAGACCAAGTATGATGAAGCTATGAAAAGCCAGGTGGCGGCAAAAGCAGAGTATGAACGGGCACTGGAGGAGGACTGGGCTGAGGAACATCCGATTTTAGCATGGACCGGCTGGGCCGATGGCGCTGAAATGAACTGGAGTGGTTCAGTGAAAGATGCTTACCATGTATGGGATCAGGCAAAGGAGGCAACAAACGGAGCAAAAGAAGGTTTTGATACCCTGACAGAAAGTATAGAAGGTTGCTATGCGCAGATGGGATATTCCGAGGATGAAATAGAGGAAATGATGGCAGAGCTTGCCCTGGCCAGTGCTTCTGCTACCGAGATGGCTGAAAAACTCGAACAGGAGAAGGAGGCTGTCGAAAACACATCTGACGGATACGCAGAGGCGCAGAACGCTTTGAGCCAGTATTCCGAGGCATTACAATCCCTTTGCGAAGAATATGATGCTGCCTATGAGGCGGCGCTGCAGAGCATCCAGGGGCAGTATAGCCTATGGGATGAGGTGGAGGATGTAGCTGCTATGTCCTCTCAGAGCATTCAGGACGCCCTTCAATCGCAGATTGATTACTGGAATTCCTACAATGAGAATATGGCCAGCCTTACCGAGAGGGCGAGTGACATTGAGGGATTGAGCGATATGCTGGCAAGCCTGGCAGATGGAAGCGAGGAATCCGCCGCAATGCTGGCCGGCATGGAGAGTATGAACGATGCGGATCTGTCTGCGGTGGTCCAGCAGTACACCGATCTGCAGACAGCCCAAAGTGAAACGGCCACAAGTGTGGCAGAACTGGAAACGGAATTCTCTGAAACGCTGGAAAAAATGCAGACAGAGATGGACAGTATGGTTGAAAAGATGGATTTGTCTGCTGAAGCTGCGGCCAATGCGAAAGCCACGATGGATGCCTATGTGAGCGAGATTCAGGACGGGGTGGCGAGGGCGCAGACAGCCATTGATTCACTGAATTTTGCCAATAACACTTTGGGCAGTGGCGGATACCATGGATATGCCACGGGAACGCTTGATGCGGAACCAGGCCTTGCCATTGTGGGCGAGGAAGGACCTGAGCTTGTTAACTTTGGCGGCGGCGAGGTGGTTTATACCGCTGCTGAAACATCGAATATTTTGGCGCGGGGTAATGAAAACAGAGACTTTTACGTTTCCCCGCCAGAGGAAACAGGGAGCGGAGATGATTCTGGTGATAAGACCATTACTCTTAGAATTGAGGGTGCCGGGGAAATGAAAGTCAGTGGCGGTGCCAACAAAGAGGATATCGTAAACGTACTTGTTGAGAATATGAGGGGTGTCCTGATGGATATTCTTCGACAGGAAATTATGGAGGAGGGGGAAATGTCGTATGAGTTCTAGTTGTCAGATGTATCTTGCACAGCAGTACACTAAATTCCGCCTCCCCGTCCTTCCAGAAAAAGTTGAAATAGCCTATGGGAGCAACAATGACAAAATGAGGGTATGCGGTGTTGGAGAAGTGACAGTGATTCAGGACAGCGAAGCGGCCAGCATTAAGTTTTCCAGTTTCTTTCCAAAGCACTATTTCAGTGGGTGTGATTATAAGCATATTCCGGATCCCCTTTCTGCAGTCAATACGATTCTGGAATTGAAAAACAGCGGAAAACCGGTAAGGTTTACTATTACTGGTGGCATGAATGTATCTATGTATGTCACGATAGAAAAATTTGATACGGAGGAGCAGGGCGGAGATCTGGAAACGATTCACTATTCCATTACCTTAAAGGAATATAGAGAAGTAACCATACGGCAGATTAAGGTGGAGATTTCCACGAAAAAGGCCACAATCTCAGCACCTGTATCCAGAACTGACAATTCTTCGTCAGGAGGTCAGACATATACAGTGGTAAAAGGGGACTGCCTGTGGAATATTTCCAAGAAATTTTATGGAAGTGGAGCTAAATATACGATTATTTATAATGCCAATAAATCGGTGATTGGTGGGAATCCGAATCTCATTTATCCGGGGCAGGTCCTGACCATTCCGGCTGCGTAGGAGGGAGGTGCTTATGATCCAGTTTATTATTATCAAAGGAACTGTGGGATATGATGTTTCAGAATGCTTTGAAACAATTACCTGGGGAGGCAGGAAAGGAGCCGCACCAAGGAATGTTAAAATCACGCTGATGGATGATGATGGGGACAGCCATAAACGGGTATCTGTAGACTGCGAGGATGGGGACCAGTGTGTTATGTATGAGGACGGATCTGAATTGTTCCGGGGAATCATCGTGTCCCACACGCAGAGCAATAAGAAAAAACTTGTAATCACCGCCTATGATAATATGTACTATCTGGCGAATAATAAGGATTCTTTTTGCTATACCAATAAAACGGCAACGGAAATCTTCAATGACTGCATGGCTCGGATTGGGATGACGGGAGGCGGAGCCGTGGATACTGTGTATGTTATTCCGGAGCTGCCGAAAGCAAAAACCACATATTATGATGTTTTACTGGATGCCCTGAGCAGTACCTATAAAGCGACGGGCATCCGTTATTATATTTCTTCAGAGAAAGGAAATATCCATTTGAAGCGGAGGGCTGAATCCGCCCTGCAGTGGGTGCTGGAAGTTGGCGCCAACATTACAGACTATAACTATACAAAAAGTATCGTGGGAATAAAGACGAGAGTGCGGCTTTTATCAAAAGAGGATGCGGTTGTCTATGAGGAAGTGAATACCGCCTTAGAGGGAAAGATAGGGGTGTTCATGGAGGTCAAATCTGTGGATGACAGCTATAACGATGCACAGATGAAAGAACTGGTCCAGTCGGTATTTTCCGAAAAGGGCATGCCGACAAAATCCCTGAAGGTATCTGGCATTGGGATATCGGAGGCCGTGTCTGGAGGCTGTGTGTATGTGATAATCTCCCATTTGGGGATTAAAAGGACATTTTATATTGACGAGGATGTCCATACGTTCACGAGGAATTCGCACAAAATGACTTTGAAGCTGAATTTTGCAGATGACATCGATTCTGCCGGATAGGAGGAGCCATGGAAGACCAGACAAGCTTAAAGCAGCTGATACAGAGTCTTATGCCGGATGGCCCGGGGGTGGTCGAGGGGACAGTGACGAATGCCTCTCCGCTGGAAATAACCCTCACCAACGATGACAAGATGACGCTTTCCGCCAATTCCCTGATTGTCCCAGAACATCTGACAGACCGGGAGATAGAGGCAGATGTTATGGTGGATGGCGGGGTTCTATATGCGCCGACAGGGGCTGAGGACGAAAAGGGGGAGCATGAACATCCTGCAATCAAGAAGAGTGGAAAGCATGGGCATGAGCTTGAAAGCTTCCAGCTTACAGGGGGGAAGCTGATTCTGCATACGGGGCTGAAAGCAGGAGAGATAGTATATCTGCTTTCTTATAACCAAGGGAAAAAATACTATGTCCTGGACAGAAGGGGGTGATTCATACGGCGCTGGAGATTCCTATTCCATTTGAAACAATCGAAAACGAGCAGGAAAAGACCTCCCGGACCTATAGAATCGATTGGGATAATGGAAGAATCATAGGTTTTGTCGATGGGCAGGAGGCCATGAACCAATATATCAAAAAGGCGATACTCACACCGCGGTTCCGCTGCCTGATTTACTCTAATCAGTATGGGAGCGAAATCATAGATGCATTGTTGGACAAAAACGTCACGAGGGAGTATATAGAAACAGAGATATCCTTCCTGGTAACAGATACGCTGATCCATGATCCAAGAGTGCTCAGGGTATACAATGTTGGGATTGAGTTCGGGGACACCTATCCCATGCAGGACAGCTGCATCATTACCTTTGATGTCGATACGATATATGGGGAAACAGCAATAAAGGAGGTGGTCTGAGTGTTCGAGCAGTACACTGAAGATTATTTTATGGAACAGGCAAGAGAGATGGGAGATGCACTGGGGGTTGATACCAGAGAAGGGAGCGTCTACATGGATGCGGCAGCCGGCCATTGCCTTAGAGCCGCAAAGTTCTATGAGGATCTCCGGTCCGTGTTTGATTTGCTGTTTGCGGATACATGCACGGGTGATGTGCTGGATGAATGGGCGGCGCAGAAGCAGGTTTACCGCAAGGCGGCCACATCATCTTATTATGTGCCGGTATTTGACGGCGTGGCACCAGCAGATCTGGTGGGAGACAGGTTCATGGCCGGTGGTTATTATTTTGTGGTGGTGCAGGAGGGGGAAGATTTTTGTTTGCAGTCTGAACTTACTGGAACGAAAACAAACTATCTGCTCAAAGGGGAACGGCTGATTCCGGTACGCAATACTATGGGGCTTAAATCTGCCATGCTTGGAGATATGTATGCGGCTGGCACAGACGCAGAAAGCGATGAAGACCTGCGGCAGCGGTGGAAAGAAGCTCTTTCGGAGCCTGCTGAAAACTGGAATAAGCAGCAGTACAAGACCAGCTGTGAAGCGTATGATGGGGTTGGTAGGGCAATCATTGCGCCGCTGGCATATGGGCCATGTACGGTAAAAGCACTTATCATCAGTTCGGAGGGAACGGCACCCCCGGATTCGCTGATTGGGCAGATTCAGGAGGAAATGGATCCCGGTTCTGAAGGGTTAGGGATGGGGAAAGTGCTTCTTGGATGCAAGTTCTATGCAGTGGCAGCAGGGCAGGAAACGGTCAATATCTCTTTCGATGTGGTCATTGCATCTGGATATTCGCTGGAGAGTACGAAAGAAGCAGTTCGTCAGGAGTTGATTCGCTATATGAAAGACATTGCCCTGGATACTCCAGATGAAGAGGCGATGGTGGCACAGTATATGAAGGTGATTGGTATTCTGGCTAATACGGCAGGGATTAAGGATTTGGCAAATCTTACGCTGAATGGTCAGGATGAAAATGTGAGTATCAGTGAGGATAATGTCCCCATACTTGGTGAATTGACAATGAACGAAGCGGCGGTTTTGAAGAGATAAGGAGGATGCGTATGCTTGTATTTAATAACCAGCAGCGGAGCGGGTATGAAGAAATTGCCTCCTACAGTCCGCGCTATTACAGGAGCATAAAAGAAATGGATGCGGTGTTTCGGCTGGCCGGCTGGATTATCGATCTTATGGCCCAGGATATGGAAGATATGGTGGCGTTTCAGTTCTTGAAATATATGGATGATGAAGCGCTTACCAGATATGAGGCGTTTCTGGGTATTGCAAGTGATGTGGACAAACCAAGCGATGAAAGGAAAGCCTATATCAGTGCTTTATTGATAGGCTCTGGGAAGCTTTCTGCGGACAAGATAGTTGAAATAGTGAACCAGTTTAGAGGATGTGACTGTGAAGGCGTGACGCTGGAGGGGAGCATCCTGCATATCAGCATAATTGTGGATGAGGATTTCACGCAAATGAGTAGCAATAGCATGTGTGAATTGATTAAGGAGAAAGTGCCGGCGCATATTACTATGGACACGGTCTTTTATAATTCGATATCCGGAAAGATATTTTTTGGCAACATCATGTGCGAAGCGGACATCATTGAGATAATGCAAAGGTAGGTGAGATATATGGCATGGACAGGACTTACATTGACAGTTGATGGGCGAAACGCCCTGAACCAATCGCAGCTATCGAACAGAATGAATATCAAGTCAATTGCTGTGGGTGATGGAAATGCTCCGGGAAACTTCAGCATTCTGAAAGGATTGGTGCATCAGCTGTATGAGATAACCAACTTGAAAATCGACGTGGTGGATGGGAAGTGTACTTTGACAGCGGATTTTCCTAAGGTGGACTATGATTATTATTTCCGCGAAGTTGGAGTCGTTGTTGCTACAGATACTGGAGATAAGCTTTATGTATATGACAACTGTGGTGATGACGCGCAGCATATGGTCTACACTACTGGGGTAGAATCCACGCAGAAGAGGATACGGCTATCGCTATATATAGATGATGTAGCGCAGATAACGGTATCCAATCCCAGCATACTATATGTGGGATATGATGACTATGAAAAGACTGTAGGGCGCCTGGAGGAGGCTATAGATGCGGCAAAGGAGCAGGCAGCAGAAGACTTGGACGGCCACGTCCAAGACACGAATAATCCGCATAAGATTACAGCAAAGCAATTAGGCCTTGACCCCACATCCGACATGGATAAGCCGGTGTCCATAGCGCAGCAGGCGGCGCTGGATGCCCTATATCAGCAGATGACGGCCTATACACAGCAGAAGATTGCGGATTTGATAAACGGAGCACCTACATCGTTGGATACCCTGAAAGAGGTGGCTGACGCAATTGCAGCGCATAAGACTATCATGGACGCGCTGGATGCAGCCATAGGGAAAAAGGCATCTGTAGCGGAATTTGACAGCCATGTAAAGGATACTACGAAGCACATAATGCCAAATGAGAGGACGGCGTGGAATGATAAGATGGAGACTACTGGGGACTCTGCAAATAACACTACGACTTTTACCAGTGGTGATGAGGCAAATCCTACAGGATGGGCTGATATCGGGCTGGCAGCATCGGGGGAAAAGCATAGCAGCCTGATGCGGAAGTTTTCTCTGTCTATTAAGAATGTGCGGTATCTTTGGAAATTATTGGGGAGCACTAGCCTTTCTGGGATTGGGGATGGGACTGTAACAGGGGCGATTAATGCACTAAACACGGGTTTACAGGTGAAGACAATATCGGTTACACCAAATACTGATTATTTATCAGTTATCACCGGAAAAAGAATTGGCAGTGTAATAATCATTAATTTTATATCCGAGTGGAAACAATGGAATCCTGGGCGTATCACAGTTGGAAATACTAACGTTGAGTCGATTGCATTTATGAGCCGGGAGGCAATGTTAATCGAAGGGCAATCGGGATCCATTTTCGCCATGTGTAATATTAATGTCTATGGAAGAGGCAACATTGAAGTTGTGATTCCAGATGAATGGCAAGCTGGAAAATTTGCCCATTTATGCGGTACTATAGTATTTTTAAGTCAAACTAAAGCTTAGAAAAACACCCCACAGCCGTAATACCAGGCGATGCTGCTTACTTCGCCATGAGTAGACACTGTGATTTCTCCGTTTTGGTTGACCGACAGCATAAACGTGCCGGCGTTGCCACTTAAAGAGGAGACGACAATACCACCGATTCCCCCATCCCAGTCATTGATTTGAGCAACTATCGCACTTGACCAGCGAGGAAAAGCCGCATTAAGAGAAAACTGTACCTCTATAAAATATATTCCGAAAATTTTACATATGCTGAGCCCAAAGCTTACAACATATGGGTTATCGACACGGGTATATGTAAAAATTTTCTTTACCATTCCCGTGTTTAGTTCAGGAACGGTGGCTGGAAAGGGCATTGCAATGGGTTTTGGAATATGGTATGATGTGGACGTGGGAAACCATGGAGCCATGGCGGCTTTACCCTCCTTACGGAGGGGCGACCCTCCAGACGAAAGAAAGGAGGGCGATGCCGATGAATGTTACATATTCGGATTTATTCCAATTCTGTATCTTCATCGTTGCCCTGATAAGTTTGTGCTATGCAATCTTTCAGGGCAGAAAATAGCCGCCACTACTGCAATAGTGACGGCTGACCGCTTTTAGCGGAAAAGCTTAGCAATTTGTGGGTAGAGCCGCTGTCATGGCTTCCCTCTTTGCTTATCATAGCATATAGAAGAGACCTTTGCAAGAATTTTTGGTATGATTGCCATGGAGGTGATGCATATGGACATCAGGTCAGATATTGTGCAAAGGGTGACAGAGGCCCTGCAAGGGCGGGTGGATGAGGATACAGTGAACATTGTGCAGGACACGCTCATCATGCAGCTCAATAAATATGAGGTACAGGAGCGCTGTACAGAAGTGGCTGTAAGGGATGACAGTGCAGAGGGGCTGCTCAAAAAGTTCCTGGCCACAAAGAGGGTGGAGGGGACAGCGGACTCTACTCTGCGGCGGTACGCGGAGATCAACCGGGCATTGCTTAATTATCTGGGCAAGCCTTTGGCAGAGATTACTACATATGACATACGCTTTTATCTGTCGGTCAGGCGGCAGACCGGCAAGGTCAGCAACAGGAGCCTGGATGGGATGCGGCGCTGCTACTCCAGCTTCTTCAGCTGGCTGGCGGCGGAGGGGCTGATCAGCTGGAACCCATGTGCTGCCCTGGCACAGATAAAGAGCAAGAAAGTGGTCAAAAAGCCTTATTCTGCGGCGGAGATGGAGAAGATACGCAAGGCTTGTGGGAATGTCAGGAACCTGGCGCTGGTGGATTTTCTTTACGCTACTGGATGCCGTGTGTCGGAAGTGGCCAGGCTGGATATATCAGACGTGGATTTTGAGAGAATGGAATGTGTTGTGCTGGGAAAAGGAAATAAGGAGAGGAAAGTATATCTGACAGAGGTGGCTGCTATGCACCTGCAGGAGTATCTCAATACCCGGACGGATGCCTGTGAAGCTCTGTTCGCGGGGAGGGGTAAGCGACTGGGAAAGAATGGGATAGAGTCCATCGTCAAAAAACTTGGTATGCGAGCCGGAGTGGAGAACGCGCATCCTCACAGATACCGCCGGACGTTGGCAACGAACCTCCTGGATCGGGGGATGAACATACAGGACGTGGCTGCCATCCTTGGCCATGCTGATCTGAAGACTACACAGATTTACTGTTACATCAGCCAGGCCAACGTCAAGACGGCGTACCGCAAATATGCAGCTTAAAGGTTGATGTTTCATAAGATGATTTGACTCCGGTTATAAGCCGGAGCTTTTGGTATGCGCAGATTTTCCGGCCTGGCCACACTGATGCAGCTACCGGAAAATATGTGGGCATCCATTAAACACGGGAATAAAAAGCAACTCCTGGTATGATATATCCACCCCCATCACCAACACTGCCGGATACCCTGTCAAGTCAGCCGATGGGCAGATCCTGACAGCGGATGGTGCAAATGGATGCTATAAGATTACGATAGTCACGGCACATGCTGATAGGACCGGAATCACGTCAACCTATATCGCGACTGCATATCAGGGGGTATGGTGCATAGTCGATGAAATCACCGTGGGCACGGACAGTCGCGCCCCAAGGCTTAAGGTTGTGGCAGGAGGCACCCAGATTGCGATATACCTGGCGAATACCGCATCATCTGACGATGTACACGTATTTTACCGAGTTGACACGATTTACCGTGTAGGTTAAAGGCCTAATATACCACATGATACAGTCCGCTGCTCTGTCTGCGTATTGAGCCTTAACACACCGCTGAGGGTAATGCGTGGGGCATTCTCATTGCCGCCCTCTATAATAGGCGATATTAAATATACTGCATTTACATAACGTATTAAATACGCTGAGCCAGCGTTGTTGTTGTTTGTGTGAGTCTGTAAAAATACTATATAATTGCCGCTGGATGTTATTATGCCAATCTCTGTAAGCGTTCTGGTGCTTGCCGCCGATGCGGTTGCGAACTTTATCTTTATGATTCCCGTGTTTAGTAAAGAAAAATGGACACATATGACCATCGGATACCATCTGGTGATGATATGTGTTTATTTTTGCACAAATTTTTACAAGGAGGCGAGTGACTATGATTAAAATCAGAGCAGAGCCCATACTTCTGGATTTCTATATGGATATGGTGGAAAAGCAGGATGAAATCATATACCGACTGGGGAAAATTGTTGCCAGGCAGGCGACGGACTTGAAACTCTTACAGAATGACCAGGCGTTTACAGATAAAAAGCTGGAAGAGGATATGGCAATCGTCCGGGAGGTTATGGAGCAGTATAAAGAAACCAGTGCTGAATTAGAGCCGTAAGGCTCTTTTTTAATGCAATTTTTATATAGGGGAGGTGAGGATAATGGATCCGATGGCCTTGATTGTGGCCATGAGTATTCCGTCAGCGTTTACAGGTTTTTGCTTTTGGATGCTGCAAAAACATTTAGAGAAGCGGGAAAAAAGGCAGGATGAAAAGGAGGCTGCCAGAGAAAAGAACGAAATACTCATGGTAAAAAGCATTGGGGCGGCAATCGCTCTGGGGGAAGCGACAGCAGAAGCCGTATCCAGGATTCCAGATGCGCATTGCAATGGCGATATGCATGCGGCTCTGGAATATGCCCGGAAAATCAAGCATGAGCAGAAGGACTTTTTTGTAGAGCAAAGCGTACATGAAATCTATTAACTTATCAAACAGGAGGATATTTATGAACATGGAATTTATTATCTCGAATGCATCGGTGATTTTGGTTATGGTGGCGGTCATCTGCACCCTTATCTCTGTGATCACGGAATTTACAAAGGAGATCGGAATCCTTAACAAGATTCCTACGTCTCTCCAGGTGCTGGCCCTGTCGATTATCATCTGCACAATCGCATTCTTTGCATATATCTCATATGCGGGGATTGCGTTTGTCTGGTATTACCTTGTGGCGGTTGTTTTTGCCGCCTTCCTGGTGGCGATTATCTGCTGTAAGGGATGGGATTACCTGATTGATATCTGGATACGCTTCTACAGAACAAAGGGATAGGTGAAAATATGTCAGAACAGGAATTTATTCAGGCAGTA
Organism: Acetatifactor aquisgranensis; assembly: GCF_943193215.1. Taxonomy (NCBI): domain Bacteria; kingdom Bacillati; phylum Bacillota; class Clostridia; order Lachnospirales; family Lachnospiraceae; genus Acetatifactor; species Acetatifactor aquisgranensis. The sequence goes on from NZ_CALPDH010000003.1 coordinate 251,832, forward strand.
AGTGAATGTGCTGTAAAAGATATGGGGGCGAGCGGAATACTCGCCTCCGTTTCTATTGCGCAGGCAATTTTGGAATCAGGATATGGAACCACTGAACTTGCTTTGAATGCCAATAATTTTTTTGGCATGAAGTGTTCTTTGAGCGGGAACACCTGGGACAGTGCGTGGGACGGCGTCTCCAAATATACCAAGCAGACAAAGGAACAGGATCCCGATGGAAAAGAATATACCGTCACGGCAGATTTCAGAAGGTACCCGGATATGGAATCAAGCGTAAGGGATCATTCCTGCTATTTGAACGGTGCTATGAATGGAAATACGCTACGATATGCCGGCCTGAAAGGGGAAAAGGACTATAAGACGGCTATCCAGATAATTAAGGATGGCGGCTATGCCACGGATGTATCGTATGTGTCCAAGGTATGCGGCATCATCGAGAGGTTTTGCCTTACCAAGTTTGATGCAGTGGTCGAATCCGCAGAAAGTGAGGAAAAAATGAGCATTACTATTATCGAAAAAATGGCAACACAGAATCCGTGCTATAAAGCAGGCGTTGGCATTACGCCGAAAGGAGGAATGCTTCACAGCGTTGGGTGTCCACAGCCGGATCCTCTGGTTTTTGTAAAGAACTGGCAGCGCAGCAGTGCTTCGGTTTGTGTTCATGCAGTGGTGGGGAAAGATGCTGTTGTGTACCAGCTGCTTCCTTGGAACATGAAAGGATGGCACTGCGGAAGCGGCCGTAATGGCAGCGGAAACAATAGCCTGATCAGTATCGAGATGACCGAGCCGGCCTCGATTAAATATACTGGCGGCGCCACCTGGATCGAAACGGGAAATGGAGCGAACACAAAATCCCATGTGTTGGCCACATATGCCAATGCAGTACAGTTCTTTGCGCATATCTGCAAGAAGTTTGGATTCAATCCGGAGGACAGCAATGTGTTGATGAGCCACCACGAGGGGAATGTGAAGGGGATTGCCTCCAACCATGGTGATGTGGAGCATATCTGGAGCAGATATGGCCTTTCTATGGATCAGTTCCGAAAAGATGTTAAAAAGGCAATGGCCGGCGGAGATATCACAACCGTACCCTGGGTACCTGTGGATATTGCGAGTGATGATACCAGCGGGCAGAAGATCAATGCCTTGAATGGCTCCGTGACAGTCGTCTATAAGGGCGTCGATGGACTGAATATCAGAAAGGCGCCGAGCATCACTGCAGAGGTGGATCAGATTGTGCATGAGGGAACTTTTGTTGTTGCCGGCATTTCTGCAGACGAGAAGTGGTATAAGCTGGAAAGCGGTCTGTTTATCACAGCTATTCCCGATTATGTCTCTTTTAAGGCAACGGAAGAACAGAAAGCAAGTACGGCCGGGACGGGGTATTATCGTGTCCGCACGAATTGGGTAGATTCCGGGAGCCAGATTGGCGCATTTAAAGATCAGAATAACGCCATTGAACTCTGCAAGCAGAATAGCGGGTATAAAGTATTTGATGATTCTGGAAATGAAGTATACCCGTGCATATCTTCCGCCGTAACAAATCGGGAGTTTAAGTTCCAGGTAACCATTTCTGATTTACGAATTCGGAAAGGGGCGGGAACCACTTTTGATTATCACAAGAAGAATGGCCAGGCTGTCTATACCGGCAAAGGTACCTTCACTATCGTAAAGACCAAAGATGGGGCCGGGGCGAAACTCTGGGGATTGCTGAAGTCCTACGAGGCTAAGGAAGACGGATGGATTGCCCTTGATGAAGAATATGGGAAGATATTGAACTAATCGGATGCCGCTCCGCTTATCGGTATATGATAGGATATAACTCAAACCGCTATAAAATAACAAAAGGCACATGAGCGTGTCGAAAAATGATATTTTATAGCGGAAGGAGCGGCGACGTATGATAAGAATTTTGCTATCTACTAAGCTCGGTGAACTCAGGTGGACGCAAGCAGACTTGGCAAGGGCTACTGGCATCCGGCCAAACACAATCAATGAATTGTACCATGAGTTGGTTGACAGGGTTAATTTGGAACATTTAGATCTCATTTGTGAAGCCCTGGACTGCAAACTCGATGAATTGATTGTGCGGGTGCCGGATGAAAGCCCCAAAGTCCTACATACAAAGAACGGCTCTCTGATTTCATCATCATCTGACAGGTAGTGCTGCAACACTGCCGTCATAAAGAAAGGCGTTCATGGAGCAAACGTCTTTTTTTATACCACAAATCTTATGCACATTCAATGGAATTTACTTCCAAAGACTTTTTGAGAACGCTGATATCCATATCATTATCTACATATCCTTGGAGGACAGTTTTGACATATTGGGAAGAAGGTCGGCCGGGCAGCTGCTCTTCATCCATGATATAAACCATGGCTTTCTTTTTTCTCCCGGCAATAGTTACCATGATATCTTTCTTGAAATAGTAGCGAGGATATCCCTCATATATGTCGAGGCGGTATTCATCTAGTGGCTGAATCTCCCATACAAGGACCGGTACGGTGGATTCCCGCTTTCTTATGATTGTGGCGTGTGAGTTCGCCTTACGGCCTCTGTAGACCAGCTCCCAGTTATTTAATACTCCCTTTGCATAAACGCTCGCAGAGGGACATCTAGCGGCCATCTGAGCCAGGTTGAGATTGCTTCCATATGCGATATATAATTTTCCCACGATGTCTCCCTTCTCCCCGTCATGCCGATAGGTCAGCATATATATTAAGCTGCCCTGCAGGTCATGCCAGCGGCTTTTTTCAAAGGTGTCATAAGGTGCAGCCGGCAAGTCTTGAATTCGTCTCCATACAGGCCGAGCCGGTGGGTGAGGATGTTTCTCATAATGGTAACTTTCTTCTCAGGTGTATATCCGGCCATAGAACGGAATACGATTTTTTCCTGCGATGTGATGGCCCATGCAGATACAGCTAAACAAAACTGAATGTAAGCCTTAATTTTTCCAGCATGGAGAGTGCTGTTGAAAAGTCTGAATTCTACAGTTCCTTTGGAGAAGTAGCTGTGGAGATTGACACCGTGATAGCGGGTGCTGTTATAGTGCTCATGGTTAACGCCGCCGCAATATCCGTCATTTGCGCTGCTGTACCAAATCTGCTCGGCTTTTTCTTTTGAAAGGTTTTTCTCCTTTTTCATTTCAATAAGGAGGGCGCAATTTAACTTGTGACACCAGCGGTCTGCACGATTTCCAATTTCAAGTGCTTCATAAATCAGATCCTGCCGGGAAGTCATAAAGTTTACCAGCCTCCGAAGAGAATTTGCATTATGATTTGCTCCGTCTACATGGATATGGATGCCGCAGCTACTATGAGATTTTGCCCCATTTTCACGTAATTTTCTGATGATTCTCTGCAAAAGATCTATGTCCTCATATCCCAGAGGTGGCGTTACAAATTCTACCTTATATTCATCCATCGGGGCATCACTGCCATCATTCCTGATTGAAGTAATTGAGGAATCTCTCATAACTTTCCATTTGCGCGCCGCCTGGTCTGCGATAATGCGTGTGTGGTAACAGGTGCTGTCTGGACAGGAAGGTGTGGTTCCGAGAACTTCTGCGACAATGGCAGCTGCCTTTTCTCTTGTGATACCTGTCATTTCTACTTCTACTCCGAATTTCTGATTTTTCAACATGTGTTTGCCCTCCTAAAAGTTTTGATATATTAGAATTTTATTCTGCGTTCTTGCTATATACATATTACCATATGCACAGCGAGTGTCAATAGTTTATAGAAAAAAATTTCAAGAAATTAGAACTTTTTCTTGACGTTGAGAATGAACTTTGATAAGATATAAAAGAGGTGATGATTATGATTACATACAAACCACTTTGGAAGACTTTGATTGATAAGGATATGAAGAAAATGGATTTAGTTGAGGACGGAACGGTCAGCAGAGGTACACTTGCGAAGATGGGAAAAAATCAGAAGGTAAGTCTTGATGTGGTGGAACGGATATGCAAACGCCTACAGTGCAAGGTGGAAGAGGTGATCGTTTACGATGAAGATTTCGAATAAGGTGAATGAAATCAGGATTGAAGATATATCTACCGATATAGAACCTTCATGCGTTTATTTAATACGGAATCTGCATAATGGAAAAGCGTATGTTGGCATGGCTTCTGATGCGGTTCGTAGAATAGCGGGCCATTACTATTCTTTGCGTAAAGGAAATCATGATATTAGAGAGTTACAGATGGACTATGATGCTGGCAATGAGTTTGAAATTAAAACGCTGTGCTTTTTCGATAAGAAGGATCACACCAGAAAGGCAAAAGCACTGGAAACGTTCTTCATATTGCAGTGTGATGGAGTAAAGAATGGATATAACACAACATACAATTACCCTTCTGTGGAGAGAGCCTATGAGATTGTGGAGAACAATGCGGAATATATCATTGGTTGCCTAAGAAAAAACCGGATAAGGTTCAAGCTGCAATGCGGAATAGAGGATGTGGTGGAGATTACCCCGTGATGTTTTCGTGATGTTAAGAGCAAATCAAGACAGAAGTACAGAGAGTAGGGAACAACAAAATGAGTGGTAGAATAAATTTTTTTAACAATGAAAGTTCTGAAAAACGCCATTACGAAATCGAACTTGAATAGACGGGAGAATACCGAAAAGACGCAAAGACACTGTCCGGCGGATGGGATGCGGCTTTTTGCTTCCCGGGGAAAGGCGCCGGCGAATCCCGAGGCCCTTTCCGGTCTGCCGGATATCGATGCGGTGTGCCGGCCCTGGCTGGAATTACGGCTATAATTTTTTGCTTACCCCGATTCGCAAGGAGGATGCCGGCGGGCAGGGGACTCATGGCATTTGGCGGGATGAAATGGGAAAAAGCACACAAACGCCCCGGCGGCAGCCGGAAGGAGACAGATTCTATGTTATATGAAAAAAATCAATCGGAACACATCTCACAGGAGCAATTCAGGAACCCGTCCTGCGAGTACAGAGGCACCCCTTTCTGGGCATGGAACGGCAGACTCGACAAAGACCGCCTCACGGAGCAGATTCGGATTTTTAAGAAGATGGGTCTGGGCGGCTTCCACATGCATGTGAGGACGGGAATGGAGAGCCCCTATCTGGAGGAAGAGTTCATGGACTCCGTCCGCCACTGCATCGGCAAAGCCGAAGAACTGGGCATGCTGGCCTGGCTCTACGATGAAGACCGCTGGCCCTCCGGCACCGCAGGCGGGCGCGTGACCGCGGGCAAGCCTGAGAATGCCAGGAAATCTCTGCTTTTCACCGTCCGGCCATATGAAGAGTGCGGTTTCCCCGTGCCTGCCGCCCCCGAACCGGGCAGAGGGCAGGAGAACATCCGCCAGGAAAACGGAAAGCTTCTGGCCGTCTATGACATCCTGCTGGACAAAGACTGCAGACTGGAATGTGCCTGGCGGGTCCGGAAGGAGGAGCCTGTCCACGAACGCGCAGTCCGCTGGTATGCCTACATGGAATACGCCTCCGCGGATCCCTGGTTCAATAACCAGGCCTATGTGGACACCCTGAACCCGGAGGCAATCGCGGAATTCATCCGGATAACGCACGAGGCTTACTACCAAAATGCGGGAGAGCATTTCGGCAGGCTGGTGCCTGCCATTTTTACGGACGAGCCTCAGTTCACGCCCAGGGGATGCCTGGACTTCGCAGGGGAGCCGAAAGACGTCTTCCTGCCCTGGACTGCCCGGCTGCCGGAAGCTTACCGGGAGGCTTTCGGAGAGGAGCTTCTGGACGTATTGCCGGAGCTGTTCTGGGAGAGGGCGGACGGGAAGCTTTCGTCGGTGCGCTGGAGTTTCCAGAACCTGGTCACAGACCTTTTCGTGGAAAGCTACTGTGAGCAGATCGGAAAATGGTGCAGAGAGCACGGCCTCTACCTCACCGGCCATGTGATGGGCGAGGGCTCCCTCTATGACCAGACCCAGGCGGTGGGGGACGCCATGCGCTGCTATCCCTCCTTTGGCCTGCCGGGTATCGACATGCTCTGCGATTTCCACGAATACACTACGGCCAAGCAGGCCCAGTCCATGGTCCGCCAGACTGGGGCCGAGGGCATGCTCAGCGAGCTTTACGGCGTCACGGGATGGGATTATGATTTCCGGGGATACAAGCTTCAGGGCGACTGGCAGGCGGCCCTGGGGGTCACCGTGAGGGTGCCCCATCTGGCCTGGTATACCATGAAAGGCGAGGCCAAGCGGGACTATCCGGCGTCCATCAATTATCAGTCTCCCTGGTGGGAGGAATTCTCCCTGGTGGAGAATCATTTTGCCCGCCTGAACACGGCGCTTACCAGAGGCAGGGCTGTCGTCAAGGTGGCCGTGCTGCACCCTGTCGAGACTTACTGGCTCTATTTCGGCCCCGGCAACCAGACCGCGGCGCTGCGGGAACAGATGGACTCCCAGTTCGCCCGCCTGGCCCGGGTACTGCTGTTCGGCGGCATTGATTTTGACTATCTTTGCGAAGCCAGGCTGCCGCAGCAGTGCTCTGGCAGCGCTTATCCTCTGCAGGTAGGGGAGATGGCATATGAGACGATTATCGTCCCGCCGATTAGGACGATACGGTCTGCCACATTGAAGCTGCTCACGGACTTTGCCGAAAAGGGCGGAAAGCTGATCTTCCTGGGGGACTGCCCGGACTATGTGGACGCCAGGCCCTCCGATGCGGCGGGAGCGCTGTATGAGAAAGGGATCCGCTGCGGCCTTTTGGACTCGGCTGTGCTGTCCTTGCTGGAAAGTGAGCGTTTCCTGGATATACAGCAGCAGGACGGGCGCAGGGCGGACGGGCTGCTCTATCAGCTGCGCCGGGAAGAAAGCGGCGATATGTGGCTGTTCCTCTGTAACGGCAGGAACCCTGTCAGCCCGGATGTCGACCCGGGCAGCAGCCTGCGCTTCACCCTGAACGGCGATTTCACAGTGACCTTGTATGATACCATGACGGGGGATATCTCCCCCTTGCCTGTGCGCCATGAGGATGGAAAGACCATTCTGGAGCGTCCCTGGTATATTCATGAGAGCATGCTGCTGCTTTTGCGGGAAAGGGAATCTTCAGCCAGTTTGACGGCAGAGGCCGGGAAAACGGTTTCGGCCGGACGGACGGCAGAAGCCGGGAATCCGGTTTCACCTTGCCTGGCAGCAGAGGCGGACATCCTGCCCGGAGAAGTGCCGATTTCCCTCCAGGAGCCTAACATGCTGCTCCTGGATATGGCGGAATACGCGCTGGACGATGGGGACTATTATTCCGAGGACGAACTACTGCGGATAGACAACCATGCCCGCAGAGAGCTGGGAATCCCACTGCGCCGCAAGGAAGTGGTACAGCCCTATCTGGTGAAAGCCGGAGAGACGGAGCATGTGCTGCGCCTGCGTTTCCGCATTCCAAGCGAGACCGTGGCACAAGGCTTGAAACTGGCCCTGGAATGCCCGGAATCGGCCCGAATTCAGTTAAATGGCGCAAAGGTCCCTAACCAAAGCGACGGCTGGTACGTTGACAGGGACATAGAGACCATACCCCTGCCGGACTTCGCCGCCGGAGAGAATATCCTGGAAATCACCGTACCCATCGGCCCCAGGACGAATCTGGAGAATTTCTACCTGCTGGGCGATTTCGGCGTCCGCGTTAACGGCACCGCAAAGACATTGACCAAAACGGTCAAAAGAATCGGCTGGGGCGACATCGCCGTACAGGGACTTCCTTTCTACACAGGGAACCTGACATACCGCACCCAAGTGCTTTCCCGGGGAGACTTTACCGTCCGGGTTCCCCAGTACCGGGGCGGCCTGGTGAAAATCCTGGTAGACGGCAGAGACTGCGGCAACATCGCTTTCTCCCCCTACACGCTCACAGTGCGTGCGGAGCCGGGAAAGCACATCTTAGAGTGGAAACTATACGGAACCCGCCAGAACGGCTTCGCCCAGCTGCATCACACCCAGGGGGTTTATTTCTACCAGAGCCCCAATTCCTGGAGAAGCGCCGGAGACCTCTGGAGCTATGAGTATCGTCTGAAGCCCGCGGGTATCCTGAAATCCCCGGAAATCACAGGCGCGGTCTTCCTGGACGGGGCCGGACGCAGCCGGAAGAAGAATGCAGGCGCCATGCATTTCACGGACAGGAGCTGACGACTGGCTGAAATCGTAAAGTCTCCCGCTGTGAGATTCTGCTGTCATGAAACCGCTCTTTTTTAAACGTCTTTCCGGACAATGCTCTCCGGCGACTCTGCCGCGTGAGGGCAGTCCAGGTTCTCGCGCCACATGACAGGAGCCGCCCACCTTACCGCGTTCTCGATAATCTTCAGAATCAGCGGATTGTGGTAGGAGGGGCTGGTCTCGTGGCCCGGCTGGAAATAGAAGATTTTGCCATATCCCCGGGTCCAGGTACAGCCGCTGCGGAATACCTCCCCGCCCCTAAACCACCCCAGGAACAGGATATCGTCCGGCTTCGGGATATCGAAAGGCTCTCCGTACATCTCCTCCTCGGACAGTTCGAAACTCTCCGGAATCCCCTGGGCAATCGGATGGGTGGGATTGATGTTCCAGACCCGGCAGAAATCGCCCTCCCGCCACTTCAGGCTGCCGGAAGTGCCGAGCAAAGCCTGCATGGGCTTGGAGGGATGGGCGGAGTGCAGGGGAATGAAGCCCATCCCTTTCAGGACACGGTCCCTGATTTTCCGCACCAGTTCGTCCGGCACGGCGTCATGGGCGATATGGGCCCACCAGATCAGGACATCCGTGTGCTCCAGCAGCTCGTCGGTCAGGCCGTATTCCGGCATGAACAGATTGACGCTGGTCACCTGCATGTCCTCGCAGCCGGACAGATGCTCCGCCACAGTCCCCATCACGCCCTTGGGGTACACCTTCTTGATTGCCGCCGCGGAATTTGCGATGAATTTCCGGAAATTCTCCCGATGCTCCTCCGGCGTCCCGGCAGGCAGGAAACTTTCCGGCAGCTCCCCGGATTCCTGTACATATTCATACCAGATTGTCACTCGTATCATAGATTTGTCCTCCTTGTCAGGTTTTGTATTTCTGGAATGCTTTTCTTCTGGAATGCTCTTCTTCTGGAATGCTCTTCTTCCATATTAACACAATAAAACAAAGATTTCCAGATATTTGCTTTTTCGGGCGGGAATTCCAGGCGGAAACATCCGGGTGGAAACATTCAGACATTCAGGCGTTCGGGCGAAACGGACGGTTTCCGCTTTACTTTCATACTGCGGTATGCTATCATGGACACAAATTTCCGAAAGCGGATACCAGTATGGAGAGACTCAGAGATGATTAAAATATGGAAGATAAGAGAACAACCCCGAATGGCGGAAGAAGCCGCAAGGTGGTTCCACGAGAAATGGCACATCCCTCTGGAAGCCTATCAGGAAAGCATCCGGCAATGCCTGAGGAACGAAAGCGTCGTCCCCCAATGGTATCTGGCCATGGATGACGGGAAAATCGTCGGCGGCCTGGGCGTGATTGAAAATGACTTTCACAACCGAAAAGATCTGACGCCCAATGTATGCGCCGTCTATGTGGAGGAGGCCTGCCGCTGCCGGGGCATAGCGGGAGAACTGCTGAAAGCCGTATGCGACGATATGGCCGCCAAGGGGATTTCCACCCTGTACCTGCTTACGGACCATACTTCTTTTTACGAGCGCTACGGCTGGGAGTTCCTGTGCATGGTACAGGGGGACGGAGAGCCGGAGATGTCCAGGATGTATGTGCACAGACAGTGATTCCTGCCGGACGGCGGACCTGAGGCAGAGACGGAATGGAAAAGGAGAAAAGGACAGATGATCACAATTCTGGAAGAAACCCCCAAGAACCCCATCACTCTTATGGGCCAACGCGCCGGGGTCTGCTGGGGAGCGGACATTCATGATAAGGAAAAGAACTACAGACGCGGCCTGGACTGTATCCGGTCCGGCCATCACCGGGTGATGGAATATGTCAATGTGGAGATGATCATAGACGGCTATTCCGCCCGGGTCATCAGGGAGTGGTACACCCACATCGGCGGCGCGCCCACCAGGCTCCAGGCCAGCACACGCTACATCAACTACAAAGATTTCTCCTACACCACGCCGCCTTTGATAGAAAAAAACCAGGAAGCGGCAGAAATTTATCATCAGACTATGAATACAATTGCGGAGGCCTGCAGCCGCCTGGAGAGCGAATGCGGCATTCCCAGGGAGGACGCCGCCATGCTCCTGCCCTTAGGGATGACCACCAGGATTGTGGACAAGCGCAATGTCCGCAATCTGATCGAGATGTCCCACCAGCGTCTCTGCACCAGGGCCTACTGGGAATACCGTCTCCTGATGCAGGATATCGGCAAGGCGCTTGGGGAATACTCAGAGGAGTGGAGTTATCTGGTGAATCATTATTTTGTGCCCAAATGTGAAGTTGCCGGATACTGCACAGAAAAAAAGAGTTGCGGAAAGGCTAAAGTATTTTCCGCCGTAGCCGATATTCTTAATAAGCAGCCAGCCATGCAGGAATGAAAAGGCATGGCGGCAGATGCGGAAAAAATGGAAGAATAATATTCCATTGGGAGGGAGGAATCCGACATGCGTGTTGAAGCATACAATCAAGTCCAGCAGTTATACCAGACCAAAAAGGTGAATAAGACACGTCAGGCCGGTAGCGCGTCCCGCTCCGATCAACTGCAGTTCAGCAGCCTTGGCAAGGACATTCGTGCGGCGCAGAAAGCGGTTGCAGGAGCTCCTGCTATCCGGGAAGAGCTGACGGCTTCCATCAAGGCGCGGGTGCAGAACGGCACATACAAAGTGGACAATGGGTCCTTTGCGGATAAGCTTTTGCAGAAGAGGGCCGAGATGGATGCTGCATATGAGGAAATGAGGTAAGGAGTCCCGTGGCGAGTTTAATGGAGAACCTGATTGAAGTGCTCAGTCAGGAAAGCGAGGAATACAAGGGACTTCTGGCCTTGTCCCAGAAGAAGATGCGGATTATCGCGAGTGCGAACCTAGAAGATTTACAGAGAATCACGGATGATGAACAGGAGGTGGTGGGCAGGCTCAGCCGTCTGGAGAAGAGGCGGATTGAGGTGACTGCGGATATCGCCAATGTTTTGAACAAGGATGTTGAGACAATGAAACTGACCAACCTGATTGAAATGATGTCAGCCAGGCCTGAAGATAAGGCGAAGCTGGAGGAGATTCATGGCAGGTTGAGGGATGTCGTCCGGGAAGTACAGCGGACGAACGAGCAGAACAGGGAACTGCTGGAGGAAGCACTGGAATTGGTGAACTTCGAGATGAACATGCTGCAGGCTTACAAGGCAGCGCCGGAGACTGCCAATTACACCAAAGGCGCCTACAATTCCGGAGCTCAGATGGGTGTGGACAGCGGAAGTTTTGATGCAAAGCAATAACATTCTTATAGAAACGTTGAGGTGATTATTATGCCACTAATGGGTAGTTTATATGTTGGTTCATCAGGATTACAGACCAGTCAGAATGCGCTGAACACCACAGCGCATAATCTTACTAACACGGAGACCACCGGCTTTGTCAGACAGCAGGTGCAGCAGTCTTCCAGAAGTTATCTGAAGCTTTCCGTAGACGTTAAGTCCGTCAACAACAAGCAGGTGGGCTTGGGCGTCACTTATTCCAGAGTAAAACATGTAAGGGATTATTTCCTTGACAAAATATACCGCAGGGAATCCGGGCGCAGTATGTTCTATGAAGTGTCCACCGAAGTCATGGAAGAGGTGGAGGGGCAGCTGGGCGAGATGCACGGCGAGGCTTTCCAGACTTCCATCGAGGACTTCTGGACGGCTATCCAGGAGCTGGCCAAGGATCCTGCCAGTTCGGTGACCCAGGGGCTCCTGGTCCAGAGGGGCACACAGCTGATTCAGCGCGCCCAGGCGGTCTATTCAGGCCTTTCCGCCTATCAGGACAATCTGAACATGCAGATTAGGGATCAGGTGGACAAAATCAATTCCTATGGGAAGAGGATACTGGAGCTGAACGATGCCATCCGGAAAATCGAGGCTGGCGGCGTAGAACAGGCCAACGACCTGAGGGATACCAGGGATCTGCTGCTGGATGAACTGTCCGAGATGGCGAACATCAACTACGGCGAGTCCGTGAACGGGGATGTCTGGGTGCAGATAGAGGGCGTGGACTTCGTGAAAGGGCCCAGATGCTTCGAGATGGGTGTTTTTGCGAATGAGGAGACCGGGTTCTATACGCCGTTCTGGCCTCAGAACGCATCCTATACAGAAGATGCCGACGGCAACAAAATCTATACCGAAGAGAGCATCAGCAACGCCCATGTGTTCAAGTTCAACAGGGAAATTTCCTCGGATCTGAACACGGATATCGGCGGCCTGAAAGCCATGATTCTGGCCAGAGGCGACCACAGGGCGAATTATACGGATGTGGCCACCAAAGAGGCCTACAACAGCAATCAGAGCATCGTCTCCCAGTCCGTTATCATGAATGTACAGGCGGAGTTCGATCAGCTGATTCACAATATCGCCACGAAGATAAATGAGATTCTGGGCACGGCGGCCGGAGTCACCACAGGGAACGTGACTTATAAGGACGAGAATGGCCAGAATGTGACCCTTAATAATGCACAATATTGTCTGGCAGATTCAAATGGATATATGCGCAAGGATGACGGAAGCCCCATTCAGATGTTCGTCACAAACTCCGGCAGCGGATATAAGAAAGTGACGCTGACAGGGCCCCTGACGGATGCGGCAGGCAATCCTGTTCTGGATGCGGACGGCAATCCGATTCAGAGCGGCGATGTCTGGGTATATGTCCCGGAAGATGCGAATGACCCCAGCAGCCTCCTCACCATCTCGAACCTTCAGATAGATCAGGAACTGAAGCAGAAGCCATCCATGCTGGGCTTCAGGCTGGAGGACGGCTCCGAGGACAAGGCTACGGCCAACGCCCTGGTGGATGCTTTTAAGGATGAGAGCTATACTCTGAACCCGAACATATCAAAGCGTTCCTCTTTCGTCAGCTACTATACGGATCTGGTATCCCAGATAGCGAATACCGGCTATGTGAGCAGGAGCATATACACGGATCAGCAGAGCATCATGGAGTCCATCAATGGCGCAAGAGAACAGGTAATAGGCGTCTCCTCCGATGAGGAGCTGTCTAATATGGTAAAATTCCAGAATGCCTACAACGCTTCCAGCCGTTACATAAACGTCATAGACGAGATGCTGGAGCATCTGCTGAGCACACTGGGAGTATAGTAGATTGATTCTCCAAAAAGGAGGTAGGGATAAATGCCATCACAATTTTTCGGATTGAATATAGCATATACGGGACTGCTGGCCAGCAACGCAGCGCTGAACACCACGTCCAACAATATCGCCAACGTACAGACAGAAGGCTTCAGCAGACAGCAGGTGACCACCCAGGCCGCCAATGCCCTGCGGGTGTTCCAGACCTACGGCTGCGCCGGCGCCGGCGTGGAGACCCTTGCCATTGAGCGCGTCCGCGATGAATTCTATGACTTCAGATACTGGAACAACAATGAAAAAGTAGGCGAATACGGACAGAAGATATATTACATGGAACAGATAGAGACCTATTTCCATGATAACGGCACCAATGCCGGCTTCAAGACAGTCTTTGACCAGCTGATGATCACAGGCCTGCAGGAACTGATGAAGAATCCGTCCAGCCTGGCTTCCAAGGAGCAGTTCGTGGGCTACGCGGGCGCCCTGACGGAATACTTCAATAACGTGGCGGGCAACCTGGAGAAGCTGCAGAAAGACGTGAACGAGGAAATCAAGGTAAAGGTGGATGAAATCAATGCCATCGCCAGTGAGATTGCCGTCCTGAACAAACAGATCAACACCATCGAGCTCAAGGGCGTGAACGCCAATGAACTCCGCGACAGGCGTACGCTCCTGATAGACCAGCTCTCCGAAATCGTGGACGTAGAGATAAAAGAGACGAAGATCGAGGATACCAACAGGCCGGGCACCAGCACAGGCGGCAGCAGGTTCATCGTGAAAATTGCCGGCGGTCAGGTACTGGTGGACAATTATGAGTACAACAGCCTGAAATGCGTGTCCAGGACGGAAGACGAGAAAGTGAACCAGACGGATGTGGACGGCCTGTACAATGTGGTATGGGATGACGGGAACAACACCAAGTTCAACCTGTACGGCGGCGCCATAGGCGGGGCCCTTAAGGGTCTGGTGGATTTGAGGGACGGAAACAACGGAGAGAGCTTTTCGGGGCAGATTGTCGGCATAAATAATCAGAATCCCGGCGCTGCCGACCCCACTACCGTCACCGTGAAAGTAGATAAGCATTACCTGACGGACTTGAATAAATGCAACCTCTCAGACAACGGCGGCGTCATCAAGCTGGGGAACAAGGAATATTACTACGATTCCTGGACGTACAGCGTCAGTTATAATGCCACCACACATGAGCCGGAATATACTTTTACTTTCAAGATGTCGAAACAGGCGGTTGGAAATGGGCCAATGGAAAATGTACAGGTCAATGCCTCGGCGGGTTCGACGGCATCCGTGGGCCAGAGCGTCGCTTATCAGGGCGTTCCCTATTACATGGCCCAGATGAACGAATGGATTCGGACATTCTCCCAGAAGTTCAACGATATCCTGACCAGCGGCTATGCGGGGGATCAGAAAGGAATCGAGATGTTCACCGCCAATATGTTGACGGAGAACAAACAGTATGTCTTCGGCGATAAGCATAGATATGACACGGAGTCCTATGAGGCCTATAAGGCCCGGGTAGATGCTCTGGTTGCCGGAGGAATGGCTCAGGCAGATGCAGAGGAAGCCGCCAAATTACAGATTGAAGTAGGCAAGGGTGTGACGAATCAGGACAATTATTACCTGATGACCGCCAAGTATTTTGATATCTCCTCCACCCTGGAGAACGATCCCAGCCTTTTGGCCACCAAGAAAAATGCGAGCGACGGCCCGGAGCAGAAAGACCTGCTTGAGGACATCGGCAAGCTGGCCACCGACAAGGGCAGCATGAGCTTCCGTGGCTGCTCCGCATCGGAATTCCTGCAGTGCATCCTTGGAGATGTGGCGCTGAACGCCAGCAGGGCCGAGACATTCTACAGCAGTTATGTGGATATTGCCGTCACCATCGATACCCAGAGGATATCCATCTCCGGCGTGGATGAGGACGAAGAGGCGGTGAACCTGGTGAAATACCAGAACGGATACAATCTGGCGTCCAAGATGATACAGACACTGACAGAAGTGTATGACAGGCTCATACTGCAGACAGGCGTCTGAGCCGCATTCTTTCAGATGCAGAGTTGCTTTTGACTGGCAGGAAGAGGAGATTTTCTATGAGAATAACAAATAAAATCATGCAGCGCAATAACTTGTCGAATATCAATACCAACAAGATATATAAGGATAAACTGAGCACCCAGATGTCCACCCAGAAGAAGATAAACCGTCCTTCCGAGGATCCGGTGGTGGCCATCCGCTCCCTGCGGCTGCGCAGCAATGTGACGGAGATAACCCAGTACTACAGCAAGAATATTCCCGATGCAGAGAGCTGGCTGAAGATTACAGAGGACGCGCTGTCCAAGCTGTCCGATGTCATCTCCAACATGGCGGCCCAGTGCACCAGGGGCACCAACTCCGACTTCACCAGCACTGACAGGGGGACGATTCTGGAGCAGCTCAAGCTCCTGTCCGATGAAGTCTATGCTACCGGGGACGCGGACTTCGCGGGAAGATACGTGTTCACCGGATATCGGACGGATACGCCGCTGAGCTTTCTGGCGGAGCAGGAGAGGAATTATACCATCACGGAGCAGCTGGATAAGAATGCGCTGGATTTGTTTACCAGTGTGAATACTGGGAAAGTGCTTGACATCAATTCGGCAAATTATAATGATCCGAATTATAGTGGTATTAATGAGAATGATATTACGTCCGTGGATGTCCATCGTATCAGGCTGGCATATAATAACTGTGTGGATGGCAAGACTGCAGGCGGCGATGATATAGTACCTGTGATTTCCTTTGTGACAGGGGCCAATTCGGATGGGACTGTCAATACAAAGGTGTGGGCGGATGGAGATCCGCTGACGACAGATAATACTACTACGCCCCCATTTACGAAATATCAGATTAAAAAAGTGAATTATGCTGACGATCCCTATTCTCAGGTTGCCGGCGATGCTGACGCTGTCATATATGTCCCTGAGACCGGAGAACTGCTTTTCGGAGATAATGCCTACAAAGCTTTGATGGAGACGAAGGACGATGCGGCGACATCCAACGTAAACGAGGGTGAAATCCGCATCACATATCAAAAGAGCCACTGGGATAAGGGTGATTTGCGGCCTGAACATTATTTCGCCTGCGAGGCTGACAAAGTAGATGATGCCGGAGCGGTAGTGACGGATGAGAATGGCGTTGCCCTCAGGGTCAACTACAACGACACCTACCTGACCACCAACAGCGAGCGCCAGGCCATCGAATATGACGTAGGATTCAACCAGACTATCCGCATCAATTCCAGAGCGGACGAGTGCTTCAACCACGGCATCGGCAGAGAGGTGGACGATGTCATCAATGCCATGCAGCAGGTCGTTGATTTGGAGAAAGCCCAGGCGGATCTCAAGGCCATCAAGGAAAAACTGAGTGATGGAGACCCGGGCCATGCTATTTTGCAGAAGCAGCTGGACGCAGTGGAGAAAGCCCTGGGCTATGCCAAGGACAAAGAGCAGAAAATGTTCGAGAGCGGCATCACCGCTTTCCAGAAATACCTGAATGAAGCCAATGTGTGCGTCACCGCCTGCGGTTCCAGAGGCAGCAAGCTGGATCTGATCAAGAACAGATCCCAGAACCAGAAGACCACCTATGAGACATTGAAGAGCGAGAACGAGGACATCGACATCACTGAGGTGGCGATAAAGCTCACCAGCGCGGAACTGACCTATGACGCGGCTTTGATGGCGGCAGGAAAGGTCATGAAGACCACATTGTTGGATTTCATCTGATTTGTGCAGACTGATTTTCCGGAATCCGGGTCTCTGGCAGGGATCAGATGAAAGGAGTTTTCCGGTTCAAAAGGAATGGAACCGGAAAACGTGGAGTCAGATTGCACACAGCGGCAGATTGACGCAGATAGGAGCAGATTACCATGAAGATTCAGACTAAGATTTTCGGTGAGATAGAGATTTCGGAAGACAAGATAGTGATATTCCAGGACGGCATCATCGGCTTTCCGGAGCTGAAGCGCTTTGCCCTCCTCCATGACGAGGAAAGAGGCGCGGGAGCGGGCATCCGTTTCCTGCAGTCCCTGGATGAGCCGGGCTTCGCCATGCCCGTGATGGATCCTCTGGCAGTGAAGCCGGACTATGACCCGGAGGTGGACGATGAGCTGCTGGCCAGCGCCGGAAATATCAGCGAGGACAATCTGCTGGTGCTTGTGACGGTGTCCATTCCCGGCGACCTGACCAAGATGAGCGTGAATCTCCAGGGGCCTATCATCATCAATATCGATGAGCACAAGGCCTGCCAGCTTATCGTGGAGAACGGAAATTATCCTGTCAAATTCCCCGTCTATGACATACTGCAGGCGAGAAAGGCAGGTGTGTAGGATGCTGGCTCTGTCTAGGAAGAAGAACGAGGCGATTATTATCAGCAATAACGTGGAGGTCACCATCCTGGAGGTAAAAGGCGACCAGGTCAAGATAGGCATCACTGCCCCCAAGGATGTGCCCATCTACCGTAAGGAAGTGTACCAGCAGATTCAGGATGCCAACAAGGATGCCGTCAGCGCGGATGGCATGGAGGCGCTGAAGACCTTTTTAGGATAGATGCGGAAGAAGCGCAGTGTTCCTCATGGTGCGATTTGTGCATGGCTGTGCGGTTCGCAAAACAGCTGTATAGGATGATGCCCTGCGGCAGCGGCTCCCGGACAATGGGAACCCCCCGCAGGGCATTTGCATATCAATGGGCGATTGTCATGAACAGAAGCCGGAATGTAACCAATTTTTCGGACTTTTGGTTAATTTTTCGGAGAAAGACTCCGATAAAACAAATAGACGCAAAGGAATATCGGAAACAGGATGTTTCCGGTGTGCGGATGTAAAAATACAAGGAGGTGTGGAACGTGGCAATAGAACCTATTTCAAGTGTAATGACAATTCAGGCACAGGGAAGTGTAGTGCAGAAGCCACAGGCTCCCGCTGAGGCGGAGAAGCCGGAAAGCAGCAGCGCCAGCACCACGGCGGCTGTGGAGTACGTAGACAAGACGACCAGCGTGGTGGAGAACGCCCAAGAGAAAGGCCAGTCCAACAACGGCGAGCAGAGCCAGGACCAGCAGGCCTATCACGAGAAAATTCGCAAGGCCGTGGAGACCCTGAACAAGAAGATGCCCAATTCCGAGGCGGTGTTCGGCATCCATGAGGACACCAACCGCGTCACCATCAAAATCGTGGACAAGAGCACCAAGGAGGTCATCAAAGAACTGCCTCCCGAGAAGACTCTCGACATGATTGCCAGAGTCTGGGAGATGGCGGGCATCCTGATTGACGAGAGAATGTGACATCGGGGAGGGGCGATTCCCCCGGAGGCAGCAAGCTGAGAGATTCCGGATATCATTGGCGCTGTCGCTGAATCATCAAAAACCACGACTCACGCAGCCTGTGCGGCATTGCACGAGCCCGGGGGCGAATGTCTCCGGAGGCGAGGGGGACAGCCAGTTCCGAAATAAAGACAGAGTGTAGAAAGGATGGATGGAATATGCCCATGAGATTGAGCGGCCTGATGTCCGGCATGGATACGGAAAGCATTA
Organism: Acetatifactor aquisgranensis; assembly: GCF_943193215.1. Taxonomy (NCBI): domain Bacteria; kingdom Bacillati; phylum Bacillota; class Clostridia; order Lachnospirales; family Lachnospiraceae; genus Acetatifactor; species Acetatifactor aquisgranensis. The sequence continues at coordinate 270,638 of NZ_CALPDH010000003.1, forward strand.
TCCAGCAGCTGGTAGAGGCCAAGAAGACAAAAGTAACGAAAGCGGTCAAGGCACAGAAATCGCTGAAGTATAAGCAGGACGCGTGGAAGAGCCTGAACACGCAGGTTCTGAATCTGTACAACAAGTCCCTGAACAACATGCGTTTTCAGAGCTCTTTCATCAAGAAGACCACCAAAGTGTCCAACAGCAGCGTGGTGTCCGTCATCACTGGCGATGGCGCTATGAACAGCGTGCAGAGCCTGAAAGTGAATAACCTGGCGAAGACAGGATATCTGACTGGAGGAGAACTGAAACTGAAGACGGACGCAGATGGGAATCCGGCGGCGGAAGGCGCTACAGTCACGAGCAAAACGAAACTCAGCCAGCTGGGATTTAATATTCCTGATGGCGAAAATGGCGCGATAGAGGTAACTGTTGGCGGCGAAACTACAAGAATTACCGTGGATGGGAACAGCACCGTAGAGAATTTTGTGAGCGCATTGCGCTCAGCGGGCCTTAATGCGAATTTTGACGAAACCAATCAAAGATTCTTTGTCTCCGCCAAGTCCTCAGGCTCAAAGAATGATTTCTCTATTACAGCAACGAACAAGGCTGGTTTTGAAGCGCTTGAGAGTCTGCGGCTGAGTTATGGGTATGGCGATACGAATTTGATAAAACAGTATCAAGATATTATTGACGGTTACAATAATGGCACAACATTTCAAAATCGGGTGAAAGATCGTCAGGATTCTCTTACAAATTACTGGACATCGCTGAAGAATAACCGTACCGGGATTTTGCAGGGGCTGAGTGAAGATGCTGTTAACGAAATCAATAGTCAGTTGACGAGCGCTGGCGCTGGCTTCTCCCTTGAAATAGACGAAAGCGGCGATGAACCGAAGCTTGTAAAGAAGTACAGCGATGGGACGATGGCCGATTTAGCGAATGCGACAGACGCAGAGTGGGAGACGATTGATAATGCAATAAATGCGGCACATGATGCGCTTGAAGCTAAATCGGAGAATGGGACTTTATCTGATGAGGATAAAAAAGCTGCCCTCGATTTGGCGAATTCCTTCAACAGATGGATTACAAACCAGAAGGAACTGACAGCGGTAGAGGTCAATTTTGTCGGGAGCTCCACCAGTGCAGGCGGAGGGGTTCAACTTGACACGAACGGAAAGCCGAAGCTTACGTCAAATGTGGAACAAAGCATAGCGGATGAAGTAAAGAAAGAGGCAGACGATGCCCAGGCTGTAATAAATAAGCTGACTGCCACATTGACGGATGAACAGAAAAACGCAATGGGGCAGAAGACAAGTGGCGAGGATGCCAGGATTACTTTGAATGGTGTGGATTATACCTCTGAAAAAAACACCTTTGTAGTCAACGGCCTGACCCTTACTGTCAGTGCGACAACGAAGGAAAATGAGGAAGTCACCATCACCACCGAAGACGACACCGATGGCATCTACGACATGATTAAGAACTTCTTCAAGGAGTACAATACCTTAATCAACCAGATGGATAAGCTGTACAACGCGGATTCCGCCAAAGGCTATGAACCCCTCACCGATGAGGAGAAGGATGCCATGTCCGACAGCGCCATCGAGGAGTGGGAGAACAAAATCAAGGACTCCATCCTCCGCAAGGACAGCACTCTGGGCACGTTCTCCGGCGTCCTGAAGCAGATTATGATGGAGGGCGTGGAAGTCAACGGAAAGATGATGTACCTTTCCAACTTCGGCATCAATACGCTGAACTACTTCTCCGCCGCCGACAACGAGAGGAATGCCTACCATATCGATGGCGACCCCGATGATTCGGAGACTTCCGGCAATGCCGACAAGCTGAAGACTATGATTGCCAACGACCCTGATACAGTTGTGTCTTTCTTCACGCAGCTGTCCAAGAAGATGTACAACGAGATGTTCGAACAGATGAAAGGCAGGGAAGGGTATAGTTCCGCGATGACCGTCTATGACGACAAGAAGATGCAGTCCGATTACGACGATTATACCACAAAAATCAAAGAATTGGAAAAGAAGCTTGCAGATTATGAAGATAAGTGGTATGCTAAATTTGCGGCAATGGAGACAGCTCTGGCCAAAATGCAGAACAATGCCAGCGCTGTGACATCCCTGCTGGGTGGCTGACAATAAGAATGCCTTTGAATCATAGGCCCGTTTCCCGGAGGGATTATGTCCCATCGGGGAGCGGCTGGCAATTTCAGATAATTGGCGGCGCCCGGTGCATGGATGGCTGAATTGAGGAAAGGCGAGGTGCAATATGGCATTACCCAATGCGTACGGACAGTATAACAACAGTAAGATTCTGACTGCTTCCCCGGCGGAGCTGACATTGATGCTTTACGAGGGCGCAATCAAATTCTGCAATATAGCCATCCTGGCGGTTGAAGAGAAGAATGTCGAGAAAGCGCACACGAACATACGAAAAGTCGAGAAAATTATCGACTATCTGCGCCAGACCCTGGATATGAAGTATCCGGTGGCGGAGCATTTCGAGAGGATATATACCTATCTGAGCCAGAGGCTGATAGAAGCCAATCTGAAGAAAGAAAAGGAAATCCTGGAGGAAATCAACGGGCATCTGCGCACCTTGCGGGATACCTGGAAAGAAGTCATGAAGAAGGGTAAGGAATAGGACGCATGACAGAGAATTATCTGGCTCTTTTGGAAGAAAGCCTCAAAAGGAAGCTTCAGGTCATGGCCGAGATTCGGAGGTACAATCAGCGCCAGCAGGAAATCTTCCAGTCTGATTCTGTGGATATGGATAAGTTCGATGACTATGTGGAAGAGAAAGGCATCTTGATTGACAAACTGAACAGCCTGGACAGCGGCTTTGAAAAGCTCTACGCCAAAGTGGCGGAGCAGCTTCAGGGCAACCGGCAGCAATATGCCGCACAGATTAAGACGCTGCAGGCACTGGTCACGGAAGTCACCGACACCAGCGTGGAGATTCAGGCCCAGGAGGCCCGCAACAAGAAGCTGATTGAGGACTATTTCCGCAAAGAGAAAGAGGGCATCCGCATAGGCCGGAAGAGCTCGAAAGCGGCCATTGGCTATTACAAGACCATGAATAAGTCGAACATAGTGCCGCCCCACTTTATGGACAGCAAGAAGTAATGTGGATTCCAAAGATATTGCAGAAAGAAAAGGGATGCCGCGCCGATGGGGTGCGGCATCTTTTCTTCCATCCGTCAGCTGATTCCGGACAATGGCTCCGACTGCTTTGAACGAATTCACATCCATCTTGTATCCGCTTTGGATTAAATGTCTATGGATTTTCGGAAAGGATTGTGACAGGATAGAAAAGGGAAGGTGCGAAAGGCCGGAGGACAAGCCGGAGCAGCTGCAGCCCGAGGTAAATGCCTGCAAGCTGGAGAGGGAGTCCGTCAGCATACTGATTAGGAGTATGGACAGCCTGGAGGCGCGGATTGACGGCTGCGAAAGCCGGATTACGAAATGGGAGCGAAATCAGGATAAAAATTCAAGCCTAGTCTAAATTTTTTGAAAAGACCAACCGATATAATTACCATGGAAGCGTCAGTTTCAGACTGATTCAATAAAAAGCAAGAGGCGAGCCGTCTTCAGGGCGGTAGTTATTCAAGGAGGAATAGAACTATGGGAATGATAGTAAAACACAACCTTACGGCAATGAACTCCAACAGAATGTTGGGTTTGACCACCGCTTCTCAGGCGAAGGCTACAGAGAAGCTGTCATCCGGCTACAAGATCAACCGTGCGGCTGACGATGCGGCAGGCCTTGCCATCAGTGAGAAGATGCGCAAGCAGATCCGCGGTCTTACCCAGGCATCCCTGAACGCCCAGGACGGCATCAGCGCGGTTCAGACCGCAGACGGCGCCCTGAACGAGGTGCACGACATGATTCAGAGACTGACAGAGCTGTCCGTGAAGGCTGCGAACGGTACTCTGTCCGAGACTGACAGAGATGCTGTGCAGAATGAGGTCGATCAGCTGGTAGCTGAGATTGACCGTGTGTCTACGACGACGAAGTTTAATGAGACGCATCTGCTGAGGGGTACCAATGCGAATGGGTCGGCTGGGGTGTTGACGTATTCAGATGCGAAGACGGCTATAGATTCTGACTTTCAGAATGCAACTCCTAATTATGTCACATTTAATGATACCACAGGTACGGTAGGAGTTAAGGTGGTTAGTCCGTCAGGAAAGAATTTGACTACTACTGGTGCCACATTTACTGGTAAGGACGTAGGTCCGATTGGTAGTACCACATATGTCCTTGTTGATAGCGCAAGTGGTGTGAGCGTAAAGGAAGCTATTAAGGATCTTGAAGCACAGGGGGGCATCAAAGCTTTCAGTAGCATGAGTGAACTGACTTCCGCAATAAAAGCTGCCTATGGCGAGAACATTAGGGCTGTCACTACTTATCTGGATGGAAAGGATTTGTATATAAAAGCCGAAACCTTTGCCAACTTGAACAGTCCCATTGACTTAAGTCTGCATGTAGGTGCCGACTCCACTGATGACAACAAGATATATATGAATATCTCTCAGCTTAGTGCAAGGGGATTAGGCTTGAACGGCTTGACAGTAAGCGGCGACAACGCAGATGCTGCCACAGCTGCAATTGACGTAGTTGCCGATGCCCTCCAGAGAGTATCCAACCAGAGAGCGTCCCTGGGTGCCATCCAGAACCGTCTGGAGCACACCATCGCCAACCTGGACAACATCGTGGAGAATACCACTTCCGCAGAAGCGTCCATCCGCGACACGGATATGGCGACCCAGATGGTCGAGTATTCCAACAACCAGATTCTGGCTCAGGCAGGCCAGGCTATGCTGGCTCAGGCCAACCAGGCTACTTCCGGCGTAATGTCCCTGCTTCAGTAAAGGGGAAACAGCCTGTCATATTGTTGATGACGAAATGCCGTATCCATGCGATAAGTGTGGATGCGGCATTTTTGCGTTTCCCGCCCAAGCCGGCGGTGGCTGTACGTTCCGGCAGGGCGCAGGATAAAGGAGCAGGTGGGTAGCCTGGGCACGGTTTTCTGAAATTTATTGCTTGGAGTGGTGTGAAAGATGGATTAGTGTCCTTATATTGGTTAATATCGCACGGTACACGGCGATAACGATGTCAATGCCGCCGCAGCCATCGATACCATAGCAGATGCCCTAAGGAAGGAAAATCGTCAGCCGCGTGAATGGCAGAAATATCGGAGGGAGAAGCGGTATGGCATAACACGTGCCATACGTATCACCGTAAATTCATTCATAAAGCAAGCAGACTTCCGTTAGAAAGTCGGGACTGGCTGCTGATGACGGCAAAGTCTATGTGTGATACACGGGATGGTATGGTTAGGAAAAACAAAGCAGAGTCTCTAGTACACCGGTGCATGAATTCCCGCGTAATCAGTGCTCGCTGTCCGCACCAGGACAAGGCGGAGGAAGGAGGCGATGCGGGGGCATCGTCGACTGACGACAACGCAGTACTGGTGCGGACAGCGAGTGCTGATTGCTCAAGGATTTATGCATTGGGGTACTAATAACCAGCCATAGGCGGTAGCCATGAACGAAACCCCAATTTAGCACAGTTGAGATGACGAGGTTGCGGCGGAAGAAAAACAGATGGACGGCAGCCTGAATCAGGTGATTCTGGAGAGAGCTATAAAATTGTTTGTGGCAGCAATCAGGTGAGGGCGATTCCTGTATGGCTCATGGAGCCATAGGATAAAATGAACGGGCGATGACACGAATACGCTAAAGTATATGGGAAACTGTCCGATATAATAATTAGTCGGAGCAAATCCGGGGGGGCAGCTATGCCTCCCCCGGATCTCTCGTACAGGGATACCCGGCGATTCGCACGATTGCCGGAAGAATCCCGCAGCTGGCTGACGGACCCCCCGAGCGTGCGACCCGGGCGGGAAGTGGGCCTGACAGCCTCAGGGAAGAGGCATACAATCCAATTCAAGGAGGAATATACTATGGTAGTACAGCACAACTTAACAGCTATGAACTCCAACAGAATGTTGGGCATCACCACAAAGACACAGGCGAAGGCGACTGAGAAGCTGTCTTCCGGCTACAAGATCAACCGTGCGGCTGACGATGCGGCAGGGCTGGCCATCTCCGAGAAGATGCGCAAGCAGATCCGCGGCCTGACACAGGCTTCCGCCAACGCCCAGGACGGCATCAGCGCGGTGCAGACCGCTGAAGGCGCTCTGACAGAAGTGCACGACATGCTCCAGAGAATGAACGAGCTGGCAGTGAAGGCGGCCAACGGCACCATGTCCGAGAGCGACAGGAATGCTATCCAGAATGAGGTGGATCAGCTGGTGACCGAGATTGACCGTGTGGCTACCACCACCAAGTTCAATGAGACCTATCTGTTGAAGGGGAGCAATGGTGGTGTGGCTGGTTCCTTGAAGTATACTACAGCAAATACTAATTTAGGAAGTACAGTTACTGGCGATATTAACTTCAATGCAACGACTGGGACGGGATCTGTAGCGGTTACCAAGCGACAGGGAGCAGTAATTACTGGCACTACTACAAAGGCTGATACGCAACAGTTTGAGGTGGGCAACACTACCTATGTTTTGGTAGAAAGCACAGCACTCAGTGGTACGACGGGTGATAAGTTGAGTGTAAAGGAAGCGGCAGAAAAGATTACGAATTCAACAGGTGGTGTTCTAGCTGGTGTTACTGGTGGAACAAAAGGTTTCACCAGCATGGATGCATTAATGGCGGCCATCAAGCGTGACCATAGCGAAGACATTAAGAATGTAAGTTCTTATGTCGATGCGAATAATGGCAATAAGGTTACGTTGAAGGTCGAGGCTTTCGCCAACCTGAACGATGCCATCGACTTCAGTCTCCACGTAGGTGCGGACTCCTCCGATGACAACAAGATTAACCTGAACATCTCCTCCATGGGAGCAAGAGGTCTCGGCATCAACGGTCTCACCATCACCGGCGACAATGATGACAACGCTACAGGGGCGATTGACGTAGTAGCCGACGCTCTGGAGAGAGTATCCGCTCAGCGCGCAACCCTCGGTGCAGTCCAGAACCGTCTGGAGCACACCATCGCTAACCTGGACAACGTAGTAGAGAACACCACTTCCGCAGAGTCCGCAATCCGCGACACGGATATGGCTACCCAGATGGTGACCTACTCCAACAACCAGATCCTGGCGCAGGCCGGCCAGGCAATGCTGGCACAGTCCAACCAGGCGAACCAGGGTGTATTGTCCCTGCTGGGCTAATCCCTGGCTGTAGGTTCAGTACAAAAGAAAAAGACATAAGAAAACCGGAAGGCACGGCACAGGAGAGACACTGTGCCGTGCCTTTTCCACAGATAGAGGATAACATCCCGCTCAACCATCCCCCTTCCAAACGCCCTCCCCTGCCATTTCCTACAATTCCATAAAGAACGGAGAGCGCCCTGCAACTGCCCGGACGGCCGTCCCCAGAGAGACGAACCGCACGGGAAATGCTTGCACGTGCACGATGCACGAAAAATAGCTGCACGTGCGTGGTGTACGAAAAATAGCACGCAAAACACGAAAAAAACACGAAAAATAGCAGAAAAAGCACTTGCGCAAAGCCATAGGGTATGGTACACTCATCTGTAAGCAGATTTCCTCTAAGGGACATTCGACAGATCTATCTTCAGTTCGGCAAATCGGAAAAATCCTGCTTGATTCTCGTAGAAGACAACAGTATAAAAAGAGGGCGGGAGAGCCGTAGAGCCGCAGCAGCCTCCCGCCTGATTCGGAACGGGGGGTGCCATGGCGGAGAAAGACATATTGGAGAAGAGCCTGCTGTCATATGAGGACGTGTTCACGGACTGCATCAACACGCTGGTGTACGGCGGCAGGAGGCGGCTGGAGGAAGGGCGCACCCAGCCTGCGCCCACGGAGAGCTTCTACCAGGGTGCGGAGGGGCTCCGCAACCAGCTCTGCGACACCAGCAGGTACCTGTTGGAGGAGGGGCGCATCGTAGCCCAGTACCTGATAGAGAACGAGACGGGGCTGCGCAGGAAGCAGATCCTGCGGAAGGCATCCTACCAGGGCGGCGCCTACAGGCAGCAGCTGGGGAATGGCCGCCCGGCCTATGCGGTGATCGGCATCGTGATGGCCTGGAGCGGGAAGGGGAGCCGCATCCCCCGCAGCCTGCACCAGCTGCTGGAGGAGGACGGCGTGCCTGCAGACCTGCTGGAGCAGGTGGACGAGGCCCGGATGGAGGTGATCCACATGAACAGCCTCCCGGCAGAGACCCGAAGGAAGTTCACGGGCGACATGGGCTTCGTGGCGGACTTCCTGAACGAGGGGAGCTTCCAGGGTCGAAGCGGCCAGAGGATACGGCACCCGTCAGCGCTGTGCAGGATGATGGAGACGCTCACCGGGGACAGCAGGTTCACGGGGCAGATAGGGGAGCTCATGGAAAAGGAGAGTAAGGGGGAGGACGTCATGATGTGCGAGTATATTGATATGCTGGAGGCCAGGGGAGAGGCCAGGGGAGAGGCCAGGGGAGAGGCCAGAGGAGTGACGATAGGAGAGGCGCGGGGAGAGACGAAGCTGTCCTCGCTGCTGGAGCGTCTATATGAGCAGGGCAGGGACGAGGAAGCGAAGCAGGCAGTGCTGGACACTACGGCGCGCGCAAGGCTGTACCAGGAGCTGCGTATCCCGAATTTCAGCACCAATCCTTAAACGATAACTAAGGCCAAGCGGCGATTGCAGCCGGCATGATGGATGGGAAAGCACAGGCCGCTAAGTGCTCTACTGAGAGGATTTACCTCCTACAAGGAGGCTTGTTATCATTGCGGCGCTACCGGATGCCTACCCGGGGCAGCCGCAGGGGGCTGGAGAGTAAGGAGGAGGACGTCATGATGTGCGAGTATATTGATATGCTGGAGGCCAGGGGGGAAGCCAGGGGAGAGGCCAGAGGAGTGACGATAGGAGAGGCGCGGGGAGAGACGAAGCTGTCCTCGCTGCTGGAGCGTCTATATGAGCAGGGCAGGGACGAGGAAGCGAAGCAGGCAGTGCTGGACACTACGGCGCGCGCAAGGCTGTACCAGGAGCTGCGTATCCCGAATTTCAGCACCAACCCTTGACTATGGCTAAGACTCGAACCGCGACTGCAGTTCAGCATGATAGATGAGAAAGCACAGGTGGTTAAGGGCTGCACTGCGAGGATTTGCCTCCTACAAGGAGGCCGGCTGCCATTGTGGATTTAACGGATGCCTGCCCGGGGCAGCCGCAGGGTGGAGGTGGGAAAAACTCCGGGGCACCATCCCCTCACAGCCCTGCAGCGGGGAGATTTCTTCCAAAAACTTAGCCAGCGACATGGGCTTCGTGGCGGACTTCCTGAACGAGGGGAACTTCCTTCCGGGAATCATGCAACCGCAGGACGCAAACCCCAGGCTGCAGAATAAAATGAGCGGGCGATGACACGAATACGCTAAAGTATATGGGAAACCGTCCGATATAATAAATAGTCGGAGCAAATCCGGGGGGCAGTTATGCCTCCCCCGGATTTCTCGTCCAGGGATACCCGGCGATTCGCACGATTGCCGGAAGAGTCCCGGCAACTGGCTGACGGAACCCCCGGGCGTGCGACCCGGGCGGGAAGTGAGCCTGACAGCCTCAGGGAAGAGGCATACAATCCAATTCAAGGAGGAATATACCATGGTAGTACAACACAACTTAACAGCTATGAACTCCAACAGAATGTTGGGCATCACCACAAAGACACAGGCGAAGGCAACCGAGAAGCTGTCTTCCGGCTACAAGATCAACCGCGCGGCAGACGATGCGGCAGGGCTGGCCATCTCCGAGAAGATGCGCAAGCAGATTCGCGGCCTGACCCAGGCTTCCGCAAACGCCCAGGACGGCATCAGCGCAGTGCAGACGGCTGAAGGTGCGCTTACCGAAGTGCACGACATGCTCCAGAGAATGAACGAGCTGGCAGTGAAAGCCGCCAACGGTACCATGTCCGAGAGCGACAGGAACGCCATCCAGAACGAAGTAGACCAGCTGGTGACGGAGATTGACCGTGTCGCCACCACCACCAAGTTCAATGAGACCTATCTGCTGAAAGGATCTAAGAATGGCGTGGCAGGTTCCCTGACATATGCAACAGCAAAGGCATATACTGCCAACAGCGCTTTGGGAGGACTCAGCGCTTCAGGCACTGTGAGTGTCGCGGTAAGTACCACAGCTGCCGGAACAACTATAACTGGTGATAACAATACAACGTATAGCGGTAAAAACGTGACGGTAGGTAATACCACCTATGTCTTGGTTGAGGCAACTGCGAAAGCGGCAGGTGCTACAGGCGATAAGAGCAGTGTAAAGGAAGCCGCTGAAAAACTTACAAGTGGCACCACGAAGGCCTTTACCAGCATGGATGCCCTGATGTCCGCTATCAAGCGCGATACCAGCGAGCACATCAAGACTGTGACCTCTTATACTGAGGGCACTGCAATAAAGCTTAAGATAGAAGCCTTTGCCGACCTGAACGATGCCATCGACTTCAGCCTCCACGTAGGTGCGGACTCTACCGATGACAACAAGATCAACCTGAACATCTCCTCCATGGGAGCCAGGGGACTTGGCGTCAACGGCCTCACCATCACCGGCGACAACGATGACAACGCTACAGCGGCAATCGATGTGGTAGCCGATGCTCTGGAGAGAGTATCCGCACAGCGCGCGACCTTGGGTGCTGTCCAGAACCGTCTGGAGCACACCATCGCCAACCTGGACAACGTAGTGGAGAACACCACATCCGCCGAGTCCGCAATCCGCGACACGGATATGGCTACCCAGATGGTGACCTACTCCAACAACCAGATTCTGGCGCAGGCCGGTCAGGCAATGCTGGCACAGTCCAACCAGGCGAACCAGGGCGTATTGTCTCTGCTTGGCTAATCCCTGGCTGTAGGTTCAGTACAAAAGAGAAAGACATAAGGAAAACGGAGGGCGCGGCACAGGAGAAAAACCTGTGCCGCGCCGCTTTCATAAATGGAGGACAGCTATAATGCAATATGCGCCTGCACAGAACCATATAAGGCCTCTGTCAGGGAGCGGAGCCGGCTGTGCAGTCATTTCTGCTTGCAGGCAGATATCCGGAGGAGGAGTGTGTCTGGGGATTTGCCGGAGCAGGGATCAATGAACCACAGGATGCAGGAAAAATAAACAGATGATGACGCGGAAACACTAAAGTAAATCCATAACTGTCCGATATAATATTTAGTCGGAGCAAATCCGGGGGCGGCCATGCCCCTCCCGGATTTCTCGTCCGGGAGTTTCCGGCGATTCGCACGATCGCTGAGGAATTACTCATAGGCGGCCGACGGAATGCCCGAACGTGCGATTCGGGCGGAAAATCGGCCAGACTGCCTCAGGGAAGAGGCATACAATCCAATTCAAGGAGGAATATATTATGGTAGTACAGCACAATTTAACAGCTATGAACTCCAACAGAATGTTGGGCATCACTACGAAGACACAGGCGAAGGCCACCGAGAAGCTGTCTTCTGGCTACAAGATTAACCGCGCGGCTGACGATGCGGCAGGTTTGGCTATTTCCGAGAAGATGCGTAAGCAGATTCGCGGACTGACCCAGGCTTCCGCCAACGCCCAGGACGGCATCAGTTCAGTACAGACCGCTGAGGGCGCACTGACTGAAGTGCACGACATGCTGCAGAGAATGAACGAGCTGGCAGTGAAAGCGGCCAACGGCACCATGTCCGAGAGCGACAGGAACGCTATCCAGAACGAGGTCGACCAGCTGGTGACGGAGATTGACCGTGTGGCTACCACCACCAAGTTCAACGAGACATATCTGTTGAAGGGAAGCAATGGCGGTGTGGCCGGATCTTTGAAGTATTCGGTGGCAAATGGTAATATAGGCGTAAGCACAACTACTGGTACCACATCTATAACAGTAGGAACGGCGCAGGGTTCTGCAGTAGCTAATACAACCGTTACCTCTAAATCTTTTAGGTTTAAGGGCACGGACTATATTTTGGTCGAGAGCGCTACGGCTACTGATAGCTCAAAGGCATCTTCAAGTGTAAAGGAAGTTGCTGAGAAATGGTCTGGCGAAGCCGGTAAAAAAGCTTTTACCAGTATGGATGCTCTGATGTCGGCTATTAAGCGTGACCACAGCGAAGATATCAAGATGGTGTCGTCGTTTATCAATGATTCCAAGAAAGTGGAGTTAAAGGTAGAAGCTTTCGCCGACCTGAACGATGCCATCGATTTCAGTCTGCACGTAGGTGCCGACTCCTCCGATGACAACAAGATTAACCTGAACATCTCCTCCATGGGAGCCAGGGGACTTGGCATCAACGGTCTCACCATCACCGGCGACAATGATGACAACGCTACTGCCGCTATTGATGTAGTAGCCGACGCTCTGGAGAGAGTATCCGCCCAGCGCGCGACTTTGGGTGCTGTTCAGAACCGTCTGGAGCACACCATCGCCAACCTGGACAACGTAGTGGAGAATACCACTTCCGCAGAGTCCGCTATCCGCGATACCGACATGGCTACCCAGATGGTGACCTACTCCAACAACCAGATTCTGGCGCAGGCCGGTCAGGCAATGCTGGCTCAGTCCAACCAGGCAAATCAGGGTGTACTGTCCCTGCTTGGCTAATTACAGAAATCTTAATAGCAAGACAAGGGAAAGGAACCGGTGCAGGCTGGTTCCTTTCTTTGCGAGGATATCTTTCGGAAGGGGATTGCGGATATGAAGATACAATTTCTCAATGGCGGACTTGCCAATCAGGCGTTCCAGTATATTTTTACAAAGTGTTATGAACTGGCGCATCCCGGGGAAGTGATGTACATGGACGACTCTTATTTTGCCCTGAATACTGTGCATAATGGCTATGAACTGGAGAAAGTGTTCGGGATCCAGCCCCATATGCTGAGCGGCTGCTTTGATGATGAGGTGTGGGGATTTATCCTGGACGAACGCAGAAGGGGAAAGAGCGTGCCCCAGATACTGTGTGAAAATGGCATTGAGACCTATATGATATCCGAAGTGGGAGAGGCCTGTCAGACATTCAATCCCTTTGACGGAAAAGTGGTCGCGACGCCCTGCAATGAGTACCATCCGGAGATTCTGGACGCAGAGGGGGATGTCTACTACCATGGATACTGGATCAATAAGAAATGGTTCGCCGGGTTCATGCAGGAGATTCGGGAGGAGTTCCGTTTTCCCGAGATAACTGACCAAAAGAATCAGGAGTATTTGAAAAGAATCCGGAATACCAACTCCGTATCGATTCATATCCGGAGAGGTGACTATGTATCATTGGGGTGGGATCTGGGAGCGGACTTTTTCAAAAGAAATGCGGAACTGTTCCTTGATACTGCCCCCGGAAGGTGGAATCTTTTTGTATTCTCGGATGATATTCCCTGGTGCAGAACACATAGGGAAGAACTGGGGTTTGGCCGGTTCCGGAATGTCACTTTCGTAGAGGGGAACAAGCACGGCAGGAGTTATATCGACATGCAGCTCATGAGCCAGTGCAAGGGAATGATCATATCCAACAGCGCGTTCTGCTATCTGGCAGCGCTGCTGAATACGGGGATGGAGTATTGTGTAAACCCGACTATCAGAGAAGTGTGATTCTGGTGGGAAATCACGAAAGTGGATGCAGGCCCCAGGCTGCAGGATAAAATGAGCGGCGATGACGCGAATACGCTAAAGTATATGGGAAACTGTCCGATATAATAATTAGTCGGAGCAAATCCGGGAGGCAGCTATGCCTTCTCCGGATTTCTCGTCCAGGGATACCCGGCGATTCGCACGATTGCCGGAAGAATCCCGCAACTGGCTGACGGAAAGTTCGGACGTGCGACCCGGGTGGGAAGTGGGCCTGACAGCCTCAGGGAAGAGGCATACAATCCAATTCAAGGAGGAATATACTATGGTAGTACAGCACAACTTAACAGCTATGAACTCCAACAGAATGTTGGGAATCACCACAAAGACACAGGCGAAGGCAACCGAGAAGCTGTCTTCCGGCTACAAGATTAACCGCGCGGCTGACGATGCGGCAGGACTGGCCATCTCCGAGAAGATGCGCAAGCAGATTCGCGGCCTGACCCAGGCATCCGCCAACGCCCAGGACGGCATCAGCGCAGTGCAGACTGCTGAAGGTGCGCTTACCGAAGTGCACGACATGCTCCAGAGAATGAACGAGCTGGCAGTGAAGGCCGCCAACGGTACCATGTCCGAGAGCGACAGGAACGCCATCCAGAACGAAGTAGACCAGCTGGTGACGGAGATTGACCGTGTCGCCACCACTACCAAGTTCAATGAGACTTATCTGTTGAAGGGAAGCAAGAACGGTGTGGCAGGTTCTTTGACGTATACTACGGCTCAGAACGCCAATATAGCAAATGTGTCCACTGCTATTAATACAGCAACTGGTACAGCAAATGTTAGTGTAACATCAGTGACTACAGCCACAGCAGTAGGTGATGGCAATACTAATTATACAGGTAAAAGTGTTAGTGTAGGTGGAACGACATATATTTTGGTGGAAACCACATCTAAAATAGGTACAGCTGATAAGTTAAGTGTAAAAGAAGCTGCGGAAAAGCTTTCAGAGACGGCAAATCAGAAGGGATTCACCAGCATGGATGCTCTGATGTCGGCAATAAAGCGGGATAATAGTGAAAATATAAAGACAGTTACTTCTTACATTAACAGTAATAAGGCTGTTGCGCTGAAAGTGGAAGTATTTGCCGACCAATGTCATTAAGTTAATAGCGAACTGTCTGAAATGGTTAGAGTCTTATTATGAGGTCTAAACCATTTTTTGTGTCT